>NZ_JAKRNR010000088.1:0-953 GCF_022346685.1 Sphingomonas sp. ACRSK
AAGCTCGTGCACACAAACCCATTCACAATGCAATGCACCCTGGCGCGGGGTGGAGCAGCCCGGTAGCTCGTCAGGCTCATAACCTGAAGGTCACAGGTTCAAATCCTGTCCCCGCAACCAACTCAAAAGCCCGCTTGTCGCAAGACAGCGGGCTTTCGTGCGTCCGGGGTATACGCGCTCAGGCCCTGGAGATAGCCACCCGAGTGGAAACGGTCGCGGTGTGCCGTGCCCGCTCCTCAGCCGAACTGGCGCCAAACAGCACGCTCACCGTAAGCGTCCGGTGAGCCGCGTGTTGCCGGGGGCGGCGTAGGCGTCAATGTCCGGACCTGTGGTCTCCTCCTGGAGTCCAGAAGGAGGTCAGGAGATGGGGCAGATGGAGGTCATTACCCGGACGGAGCGCCGGCGGACCTACAGCGAGCGGGCAGCGGCGATCTACACCCTCTCCAGACCGCCAAGCTCAACTTTGTCGACCCCCAAGCCTGGCTGCGCGACGTGCTTACGCGCATCGCCGACGGGTACCCTGTCAACCGCATAGGCGAACTCGTACCGCGGAACTGGACCACGTAGCGTTCCATCCGAGAGACGAAAGCGATGGCTTGCCGCACCCCTTCATCTACAATCGGCACATGACGCCATCCCGCATCAAGACCGCCGGCCACCACGTAGCGCGCTATGTGCTGCCCATCATTAGCGCCATATGGCTGTTCTGGACGATGCTTGAAACAAAGCGCATGCAAGGCTGGTTCGAAGCTCAGGACGATTTTCGTCATGCCTCAAGGCCGTTCTTCGCCTTTCCGACGGCTGAGTTTGCTTTCGCCGCGATCTTCGTCATCGCGAGCTGGACACCCGCAAAAACCGCGTATTTTGAAGCGGTCCGTCCGGCGAGGACATTGTTCGATGTTGCGGGACCATGATGGGCGCGCTGTCAGTCTCCTTCCGGCGGTATTTCGGGC
>NZ_JAKRNR010000089.1:0-929 GCF_022346685.1 Sphingomonas sp. ACRSK
AGGGGAGCAGGCGACCACGGTGGGTTCAGCGACTGGGGTGAAGTCGTAACAAGGTAGCCGTAGGGGAACCTGCGGCTGGATCACCTCCTTTCTAAGGATATCGGCGGAAAGCGCCGGATGGTACGCCATCTGGAAGAGCTTCCTCCATTCCAAAGAACATTTGCCGCCGTCCTCATGTCCCTTCATCCTAGGTTAGTCTGCGAGACAAAATAGTGTGAGCTATTTTGCACGCAGACAAGCTCGGCCAGCGCGGAGAAGCGCGCCCATAAGGCGCGGCTTTGCCGCGACTGACGGGCGCAGCGTGTGCGGGCCGGTAGCTCAGGTGGTTAGAGCGCACGCCTGATAAGCGTGAGGTCGCAAGTTCGACTCTTGCTCGGCCCACCATCGCAGGCGTCGTCGACCGAGCCAGCGCCGCGGGCAAAGCCCGCGTCGTCGGACGGTGCTTCGCACCGCCGGCCGTGCTTGGCATTGCGCGAAATAGCGTTGCTATTTCGTCGTATGCCTGGCGCATGGGGCCTTAGCTCAGCTGGGAGAGCGGTTGCTTTGCAAGCATCAGGTCATCGGTTCGATCCCGATAGGCTCCACCATCCCGACAACCTAGAGATGAAGACATCGGATCTCCGCGCTTGACGTGGAGTACGGGGTTGCCCCAAGGGCGCCCCTCGTTTTTTGACATTGTGAATGGGTTTTTCAAATCGATGCCGTGGTGGCTTCGGTTTGGTTCGTGCGAGGCTTTCGGGCTTCGTTGCGGATCGAGCTGGTGCCGTCACTTACAAGGCTGAGATTAACATCCACACCGAGCATACCGCGTAACACTGCTCTGCCGAGTTTCGTGTCGGCCTTCGGGCTGATCCAGTGTTGTCGTTGGTGGTGTGGACTCTCAAGCGTGAGGTAAGGGCAATTCGTGGATGCCTTGGCATGTACAGGCG
>NZ_JAKRNR010000090.1:0-902 GCF_022346685.1 Sphingomonas sp. ACRSK
GTGATCGTCGCAGAGACGGTCTGGCCGTTCGAGACGGTAGTGATGGTACCGTTGCTGATCGTCACCGTCGCCGTGAAGTCAGCGCCTTGGGGCACGATGCCGGTCTGGTTGAAGATGGCGATATTGGTCTCGGTGCCATCAGGGTCAACGTAGACATAGACCACCATCCCCGGCGCGAAGTCAAAGCGCCAGTGGGCCTGCCCCGGCGTGTAGCCGATCGCGAAACCGATGCCCGCATTCGAGCCGATGTTCATCGTGGCAGACAGCCGGGTGGTCGCCGCGTTTCCGGTGCGATAAACCAGCGACGCCCCCGGGGCGGACCCCATGTCGAGGCGCCCATTCGAAGTGACCTGCGGCTTCGCGTTGTTGCCGGAGCCGTCCAGCCAGTTGTTCTGTCCGCCAAGCGTGCCCGGCGTCTCAGATGAAAAGTCGTCGTAAAAAACGGTGGAGTAGCCGGTACCGGGCCCGGAAGTCGCCAGCTCACGGGTGCTGGGCTCCAGCTGGGCGTACTTAATCCTCCGCCCCTTGTGATAGGCGTAGCTCCCGCCGTCGGTGGGGTCGGTGTCATAGGTGATCGCGAAATTACCCAGCGCGTCGAACGGCACCGAGTTGTCGCTGAGGCGGTTTGCACGCGCGAGCCCGATCGCGAACTTGCCGTCCGACGGGCACACGCGCTGGATGTCCAGGTATGTCGCCTGAGACCAGTCGGTAAGGCTAGCCGAGAAGAACACCCGGTTGCTGTCCGTGCGGCCAAGCGACTTGTTGATCTGGTTCGTCAACATCACCCAGCAGTTGAGCTCTTTCGAAAAGAAGACCTCCGGGTTTTCGGCCTGGCCTCGGATGGTGTCGGGCAAGACCTGCGAACCGGTCTTGGTGAAAGGACCGGCCGGGCTGCTGCCGAC
>NZ_JAKRNR010000091.1:0-877 GCF_022346685.1 Sphingomonas sp. ACRSK
TTCAAGTCGAGGATCGTCCGCAGCTTCTCCAGCTGTCGTCCACGTTCGTTGTCGTTCGCGGCCGACAGCGCCAGCTCCAGCTGCGCCAACTGCATAGAATCGCGCTGATCCTCCACGGTGCTGGCGTAATACTCAGCCCGCCGCTTCGCCTCGCCCGCCCATGCCTCATCGACACGCGCGTCAACGAACTGCTTGCGAGCATCTCCGGTGTAGCCCTGGGTATCCGCTTCGCTCTCGGCGGCGCGGCGTGCGGCATCCATGGCGCGGCTCAGCGGATCCTTCGACAGATCGTAGATGCTGGCGATCGTTTCTGCGAACCGCGCCTTGGCGGCGTCCGTCGCGCGGACCGCGCCGCTGTTCGCCTCTTCCTCGTGAGCGTCCGCGAGTGCCTTGCGATAGGCCTCGATGACGGCCGTCAGCTGCGTCAGCGCCTCTCCCTGGGCGACCGTCTGCAACTTCAGCAGCGGGCGAAGCGCAGCTTCGTCCGACAGCGCGCGCGACATGTCGTCGGCGGAGAGCGTGCCGGCAAGCACCTGCGCACGAACAGCGGCGCGTGCCGCCGTCTCCTCGCGCAGCTGCGCCACCGACTTGGCGCCGTTCGCCACCTGCTCGCCGACCATCACCTGCAGCTGACGCTGCACCTGCGCGTCCGTGTCGATCCCGCGCCGGGTGGCGTCGGTAAGGCCCTTGCGAGCCGCTTCCGCGCGCAGCGCCGCATCACCGCCGACCAGATAGGCGCGCGCTAGATCGAGGGAAGCCTGCGCATTTACGTCCATCGCTGCGGCCTGCCGCGCGAGGGACTGCCCGTGCCGGTCGGTCTTCTCCCGGGCGGCGTTCACAGCCGCCTCGAGTGGCGCCAGGCGGGCGGTGTACGGGC
>NZ_JAKRNR010000092.1:0-844 GCF_022346685.1 Sphingomonas sp. ACRSK
CACGCTCGGCGATCAGATCGGTCAACTCGCGCACGACCCGCCGGCCCGAGATCGAGGTGTCCACCACCGCCCGGAGGCACTCGCGCGTCACGTCATCGACGATGTTGAGCACACGGAACCGCCGTCCGGTGACGAGCTGGTCGTGCACGAAGTCCAGGCTCCAGCGCTGGTTAGGGAGCGCCAGCACAGGCGCGGGCGCCCGCGCGCCAACAGCGCGCCTTCGTCCCTTCCGGCGCCTGACCGTCAGCCCTTCCTCACGGTAGAGCCGCTGGGTCTTCTTGCGGTTGATCGTGATGCCGTCCCGGCGCAGCAGGATGTGCAGCCGTCGATAGCCGAACCGCCTGCGCTGCTGCGCCAGCTCGCACAGCCGCGACCGCAGGTCGCCATCATCCGCCCGACATGACCGATACCGCATGCTCGTGCGATCTGCCCCGACGACCATGCACGCCCGCCGCTCGCTCATCCCCAACGTCGCCTGGAGATGCGCGACCGCTTGCCGCTTCGCGGCGGGCGCTACCATTTTTTTGACAGCAGATCCTTCAGACCCGCGTTGTCGAGCATCGTGTCCGCGAGCAGCCGCTTCAGCCGGGCGTTCTCCTCCTCGAGCGACCGCAGCCGCTTCGCGTCGGACACCTCCAGGCCGCCGAATTTCGCCTTCCACGCGTAGTAGGTCGCACTCGACATTCCGTGCTTCCGACACAGCTCGGTCACCACTGCGCCCGCCTCGGCCTCCTTCAGGATGCCGATGATCTGCTCTTCCGTAAACTGCTTCCGCTTCATTCCGTCCGTCCCTTCAAGGGCCGGTCTCTAGTTCCAGGTGGATGAAGAAACGGGGGTCACGTCA
>NZ_JAKRNR010000093.1:0-830 GCF_022346685.1 Sphingomonas sp. ACRSK
GGCGGGCGATTTTACATTGGAGGATCTGGGCTTCATCTTCGTTCCTTCGTCACTACGACGAAGCCCAGATCCTCCTTAAATCACAACCTCAAATCTGTGCCATTGGTGCTGACGGCGGACATATTGATCTAGCGGCTACTGCTACTCATATTGACCAGTATATGAACCCTTTTGGTATCACATGCTGATCAGCGCCATCATCGAGGCGCGACGATCCACCGGCATGTCGCAGACCGCCCTTGCGACCCGGATCGACGCGCCCCTCCAGAAGATCAAGCGGCTCGAACGTGGCGTCGGGTCGGTGGAGACGCTGACGGCGGCGATGAGCGCGATCGATTTCCGACTGACGGGCGTCGCGCCGGGCAAGACCCTCGCGTCGCAACTACGTGCCTGCCGGTTGCGACGTGGCTGGACATTGGAAGAGGCGGCATCCCGCGCGAAGCTGTCACGCACCACTGTCGCCACCCTCGAACGTGGTGGCGGATCGGTTGCAAGCCTGCGGCGACTGCTGGCGGTCGTGGCGCCACAAGCGCGCCGCCGAGCGAAAGAACGGGCCTTCTGGGGAGAAGGCGACAAGGTCGACCGCGACGTCCGCTTCACGCCGCCCGAGTTCCTCGCTAAGATCCACGACGCCTTTGGCGCGATCGACCTTGACCCGTGCGGCCACGCGCTGAGCCCGGTCGAGGCAGGGCGTCGCATCCTCCTCGAGGAAGGCGGCGACGGCTTCGTCGACGACTGGTCCGGTGGGCTCGCCTTCGTCAATCCACCCTTTTCCGAGATGCTGCGCTGGCTGAAGCGCGCGCATGACCAATGGTCACGGGGAGCCGTCG
>NZ_JAKRNR010000094.1:0-800 GCF_022346685.1 Sphingomonas sp. ACRSK
AACCTGCGGCTGGATCACCTCCTTTCTAAGGATATCGGCGGAAAGCGCCGGATGGTACGCCATCTGGAAGAGCTTCCTCCATTCCAAAGAACATTTGCCGCCGTCCTCATGTCCCTTCATCAAGAACGCAGTTTGCGAGACGAAATAGCGCGAGCTATTTTGCACGCAAACCGGTCCGGTCAGCGCGGCGAAGCGCGCCATAAGGCGCAGCTTTGCTGCGACTGACGGCGCAGCGGGCACGGGCCGGTAGCTCAGGTGGTTAGAGCGCACGCCTGATAAGCGTGAGGTCGTAGGTTCAACTCCTACTCGGCCCACCACACAGGCGTTGCGGCTGGCCTACGCCGCCGGTCGCGGCAAAGCCGCGCCCTCTGGCGCAGGCTTTCCCACGCCGATCGTGCTTGTCGCTGCGCGAAATAGCCTTGGCTATTTCGTCGTGCGACTGCGCATGGGGCCTTAGCTCAGCTGGGAGAGCGGTTGCTTTGCAAGCATCAGGTCATCGGTTCGATCCCGATAGGCTCCACCACGCACTGCGTTTTTCTTGATGAAGACAATAGTTCCGCTGTCGCAAGACAGCGGTAAGGGTCGAGACGACCCGCCTTCTTTGACATTGTGAATGGGTTTTTCAAATCGATGCCGTGGTGGCTTCGGTTTGGTTCGTGTCGAGGCTTTCGGGCTTCGTTGCGGATCGAGCTGGTGCCGTCACTTACAAGGCTGAGATTAACATCCACACCGAGCATACCACGTAACACTGCTCTGCCGAGTTTCGTGTCGGCCTTCGGGCTGATCCAGTGTTGTCGTTG
>NZ_JAKRNR010000095.1:0-815 GCF_022346685.1 Sphingomonas sp. ACRSK
CGGTGACGATCTCAGGCACCGAATACGGCAAGGTCTACACGCTGCGTGGCGCCGGCGGCATGCCGCTGTCGTCGCAGGTGGCAACGGGGTCGCAGGTGGTGTTCACCGCCCCGCATTACCCGGCGGCTTCGATTACCGAAGGCGCGACCACTCTGCACGCGCCTGCCGGGGGCATCTGGGGCGGTGACGTACTGGGTTAGCTCCGGCTCTTGTGCGGCGATTGCAGCTTGGAAATGTGGTCGCCAATGCGCCGGCTGAGTTTCCCTGACGGGTGCTCGACGATTTCGTAGAACGCTACGGCAACTGGGACGGAAGCGACCACGCCGAAGACCACGCGCGCAAGCAGTGGCCATGAGGCCGGCAGGCTATGAACCGACGCTGCGATCACCGGCATGTGGACAAGGTAAAGGCTGAACGAGATCCGGCCGATGAAGACCGGTACGCGGCCCAGCAGGAAGACCATGCCTCTACCCTCGACGATCGAGAGAATGATCAACAGGCTGGCCGCGGCCGTGTTCATGATCGTGAGCGCGAACTCAGCCAGGCTGGGAACATACATCGTGTTGGCAGGTCCTTTCGCGAGGCCCGCTAGGGCGACTACCCAAAGCACGAGGCGGGTTGGTGCGTTCATCTCCGCGAGCACAGAGCGCAGTTGTCGGCTGTGCATGGTGATGAGGTGTCCGCCGTCAGCACCAATGGCACAGATTTGAGGTTGTGATTTAAGGAGGATCTGGGCTTCGTCGTAGTGACGAAGGAACGAAGATGAAGCCCAGATCCTCCAATGTAAAATCGCCCGCCAAGGCCCCAGCAGCCCG
>NZ_JAKRNR010000096.1:0-776 GCF_022346685.1 Sphingomonas sp. ACRSK
CGACCAAGGGCAACATCATCAACCTGTCGCGCCAGGCGATCGTCAATGACGACATGGAGGTGTTCTCCGGTCTCGCCGTCGATCTCGGCCGGGCCGCCAAGCTGACGATCGAGATCGACGTGTTCGCGCTGCTCAACAGCAATCCGATCATGAACGACGGGAAGCCGCTATTCCACGCCGACCACGGCAACCTCGCGGCGGCCGGCGCCGCGCCCTCGGTCGCCGCGTTCGACGCGATCCGGGTGGCAATGGCGCAGCAGAAGGACGTCAGCGGAAACGAGTTCCTCGACATCCGTCCGTCCATCCTGCTGCTCGCCCTCGCGCTGGGCGGCGCTGCCCGCGTGATCAACGGCAGCCAGTACGATCCGGACGCCGTGAACAAGCTGCAGCGGCCGAACATCGTCAACGGCATGTTCGAGGACATCGTCGACAGCCCGCGCCTGTCGGGCACCGCCTACTACGCCTTCGCGGATCCGAACGTCGCGCCGGCGATCGAGGTGGTGTTCCTCAACGGCGTGACCGAGCCGTTCACCGACAGCCAGGACGGCTGGCGCGTCGATGGTGTCGAGTGGAAGGTCCGCCACGATTACGGCGTTGGCGCCGTGAACTGGCGCTCCGCCTACAAGCAGCCCGGCGCCTGAGGCCCGCGCACCCATGAACCTGCGGCAGGGCCGGCTGCGGCCGCCCTGACCGCTTCAGGAGAACAGCCATGAAGTTCGTGAAGCTGCTGACCGCAGCGCACGTCGCGGGCGTGCTGCGGCACCCCCACGAGGGTG
>NZ_JAKRNR010000097.1:0-771 GCF_022346685.1 Sphingomonas sp. ACRSK
TGTGGATCGGCGTGGAAAAGGGACCCCGGTAGCGGGGTGATCGGCGTCGAAAAAGGACCCCTCATCCCGGTGGTCTAGGCTGTTCGCTTGGCGGTGTGTCAGGCGGCGAGATCGGGATGCTGATATTGGAGACGGTGTTGAGGATCCGGCGCGAGCACGCGTCGGGAAAAGCCATCAAGGCGATAGCGCGAGACCTGCACCTGTCGCGCAAGGTGGTCCGCAAGGCGATCCGGGCGCCGGAGGCGGACATGGCGTATCGTCGCGAGGTGCAGCCGCTGCCGAAGCTGGGGCCGTACCAGACGCGACTGGACGCGTTGCTGGAGGAAGACGAGGCACGGCCGCGGCGCGAGAAGCTTCGCCTCACGCGTATCCACGACCTGCTGCTGCGCGAAGGGTTCGACGGCTCGTACGATGCGGTGCGCCGCTATGCGGCGCGTTGGCGGCAGGCGCGGCGTCGCGATGTGATGGATGCGCCGGCGTTCATCCCGCTGCTGTTCCGGCCGGGCGAAGCCTATCAGTTCGACTGGAGCCACGAGGACGTGGAGATCGCGGGCAAGCCGATGCGCGTGAAGGTCGCGCATGTGCGGCTGTGCGCATCACGGGCGATGTATGTGCGAGCCTATCCGCGCGAGACGCAGGAGATGTTGTTCGACGCGCATGCGCGGGCGTTCGCCTTCTTCGGAGGCGTGCCGACGCGCGGCATCTACGACAACATGAAGACGGCGGTGACGAGTGTGTTCACCGGCAAGGAGCGGGTCTTCAACCGGCGCT
>NZ_JAKRNR010000009.1:0-129630 GCF_022346685.1 Sphingomonas sp. ACRSK
GCTGGCGCTGGGGGCGGGCGGTGCGCTGTGGATCAGCCTGACGATCGCGCTGAGCTTTGCCTTCTATGGCCTGATCCGCAAGCTGGCACCCGTCGAGGCGTTCGAGGGGCTGACGGTCGAGACGCTGCTGCTGGCGCCGTTTGCGCTGGCCTATCTCGTCTGGCTGTCGGGCCACGGTGGCATGAGCTTCGGCCGGGAGGGTGGGACCACCGCGCTGCTGGTGCTGGCGGGGGCGGTCACCACGGTGCCGCTGCTGCTGTTCGCGGCGGCCGCGCGCGAGCTTCGCATGGCGACGTTGGGCCTGCTCCAGTTCCTGGCGCCGACCATGCAGTTCCTCTTGGCGATCACGCTGTTCGGCGAGCGGCTGGACCCGGCCAAGCTGCTGAGCTTCGGACTGATCTGGGCCGGGCTTGCGGTCTATGTCGGCGGCAGCGTCCTCGGCCGCACGCGGCGGGACGCAGTCGCCTGACGGAAGCGGGGCCGGCAGGCGCCGGCCCCTCCAGGCTTAGCGGCAGACCACCTCGCGACGGTCCAGCGAGCGGCCGAGCAGTGCGCCGCCCGCACCGCCGATCAGCGTCCCCAGCAGCTGCGAGTCGCCGTTGGTGAGGATGTTGCCCAGCACGCCACCGGCCAGGCCGCCGACGATCAGTCCGGTCGTGCCGTCTGTGCGGCGGCAGTAGTAGCGGCCGTTGCTGCCGCGGTAGACGCGGTCGTTCCGGCTGAGGTAGCGCGGCTGGTAGTAGTTGCCGCCGCGATAGTAGCGATCGGCATAGTAGCGGCCCTGGCCACGCTCGTACCGGTTGTAGTCGTAGTTGCGGTACTGGCGCCAATCGCGCTGGTTCTGGACGGCGCGGCGCCGGTCGTCGCGGCGATCCTCGCGGCGTTCGTTCCAGCGTCGCTCGTTCCGCTCGCGCTGCTGCCGGGCGCGGGCATCGCGATAATCCTGATCGCGCCATCCCTGCGCGGCCGGCGCTGCCGACGCTGCAGCCGGGATGGTGGGAAGAACCATGGCCGCCATCAGGCTGGCGATCAGGGGAATACGCATGACAGTCTCCACTTGGCTTTGATGCGTGAAGAACGGTGCGATGGAGTCCCGGGTTGCGTGAACGGCATACTACCTTCCGTTCATCCAGAGGCCAGCAAGCGAGGCGGAGAGCGATGCATGATGGCCAAGAATGGGTGGGGAGCCACCATTGTCCCGTTGGCCTTCAATGCGTCGTTTGCTATTCTGCTTGAATGACAAGTCCGCTCGGCGAAAATATCCAGCGTGAATGGGATAACGAGCCTCTTTCCGACGAACTCTGGGACGCACTAGAGGCAAAGAAGAGCAACCAAGCGACCGGCTTGGCGATGCTGACCGACCTAGCGTCGGGCGGCTCCGCATTGGCGATGATGTATCTTGGACATGCCTGCGTTACCGATAACGGCCAAGCTAGTTTGGTTTTGGGAGAAGAGTGGCTGAAACGTTCAGCCGATGCGGGCTCGATTGAAGGTCGCTTACAATTGGCAGTTCACTACCAACGGCAAGAGCGTTGGACCGATGCCGAAGCTGAACTCAGAGCGCTTGTGGCTCAAGACTATGCGCCAGGAATGTATGCCCTCGGGCACTTACTCTATGCAAGACACTCGGGACAGAAGTCCGTGTCAGAGGCTATTCGTTACCTCAAGCTAGCAAAGGCTGCCGGTCATCTCCCCGCGACGGGTCTCCTTTCTTGGATTTACCGAAAAGAGAAATTTGGACTGCGTGGACGAGTAATTTCGCATTGGCATTGTGCAGCTAAAATCCCATCTGCGATCTGGTATCTTTGGAGATATCCGAACAGCGACAGACTTCGACGGGGCTAGGGATTGCCGTTCTACCGAAGCTACGTCCGCAAGTGGGCGCTAGCTGCCGCTCTCGTTCAGGCCGCAACCTAGTCCGCGTCTGCCGAGCCGAGTGCCTCGGCCATGCCCGCGGCGGCTTCGCGCAGCATCGCTTCGGATTGCGCGGCGGCTTTCAGGAAGTCCGCCTGGGAGGCGGGCGTATAGTTGCAGCCGACGAACAGATGGTCCGCGGGAGGGGACGGGGGCGCCTCGCCGCCGAACGCCTTGGCCAACGCCGCCTCGATCGAACCGCCGGTCGGTTCATAGGCGCCGAGCATGGGGCCGGTCTCGGGATCCACGAAGCGGTAATATTGCTCGGCGACCTTGACGGGCGCGCGCTCCATCTTCTGCGCGGCGATGAAGGCCGCCGCCTTGTCGCGCGGCCAGAACGTCACGACCCAGTCCTTCAGGAAATAGACGGTGGAGACCTGCTCCCCCAGGAACGCGACGGGCTTGGAGAGCGTGTAGCCGTAGAGGCCGATCACGCCCTTTGTCTCCTCGCTCTCCTTGATCTCCCGCATCCAGGCGGGCGGCTTGCCCTGGAGGAACAGCGCCGTGGCGAACGCGACCGCGGCCGGATGGGACCGGCAGGCGAGCGCCTCGCCCAGCGTCTCGGGCGTAAGCGGGATGTCCTCGTCCTCCACCGCGTCCTCGGTCGCCTCAGGCTCGGCCTCGTCGGCCTGGGCGAGCGCGGGCAGGGGCAAGGCAAGCGAGAGCGGAAGCAGCAGGCGCAGCAGAGTCGCGTTCATCAACCAACCTGTCGAACGGAGGCGGGGCCGACCCGACCGCGGGCGCGCGGGTCGGCCGTGTGGATCAGGCGGCGATGCGTTCGCTGCCCGGGTAGGCGAACAGCAGGTCGGCGCCTTCGCCGGCTTCGACCTGGGTGGTGCCGGTCAGCGTCAGGCACTCGCCGGCCTTGAACGGCGTGCCGTCGGCGGTGCCCTCGCCGGTGACGGGCACGAGCCAGCCGGTGGTGCCTTCGGGAAGCGTCACGGTGCGGGAGCCGGCGGGCCAGCGCTCCAGCACGAATTTGGGGCCTTCGACCAGGATGGTGCGGTCCTCGGCGATCTTGCCAGGTGCGGCCGGGGCGACGAAGGGCACGGCGTCCGACACGGCGACGCCGTCGTCCAGGTGCAGCTCGCGCGGGCGGCCATAGTCGTAGAGGCGGTAGGTCGTCTCGGAGTTCTGCTGGATCTCGATCAGCGTGATGCCCGCCCCGATCGCGTGGACGGTGCCCGAGGCCGAGTAGAAGAAGTCGCCCGCCTTTACCGGCTTCCAGTCGAGCTTGTGCTCGATCGAGCCGTCCTCGGCCGCCGCGCGCAGTTCCTCGTGGGTCATGGGGGCAAGCGTGCCGAGCGCGATGGTCGAATCCGGCTCGGCGGCCAGGATCACCCAGCATTCGTCCTTGCCGCGCGGCAGGCCGCGGGCCTGGGCCTGGGCGTCGTCGGGGTGGACCTGCACCGACAGCTTCTCGCTGGTGAAGAGGTACTTCACGAGCAGGTCGGGGGTCGAATCGCCGGGCGACTTGAACCAGACCTCACCGATAGGATCGCTGCCCGGGGCCGGATCGGGGAAGCCGGGCCACAGGTCGGTGCGGCCCCAGGGCTTCTCGACGCGGTGGGTTTCGAGCATCGTCGCGGGCAAGTCGGTTCTCCGTTCTCGTGGGGCACAAGGCATCGGGATGCACGACGGGGCCGCCGTGCATCCGATCGGTTTCACGTTGCGCGAAAGCTATTGTTCGCGCCACCCCTAAGCGGCTAGGACGCAGCTCATGCGTAAGTCCCTGTTCCGTGCAAGCACGCTGGTCCTGTTCGCCGCTGGAGCGGCAACCCTCTCCGGCTGCGCGCGCAGCGGGGGCGGCTCCGCCGACACGCCCTATGTGGCGCGCGACGTGGGCACCCTCTACACCGCGGCGAAGAACCGCCTGGATCGGGGGCAGTACAAGCTCGCCGCCGGCCTGTTCGACGAGGTCGAGCGCCAGCATCCCTATTCGGTGTGGGCGCGCCGTGCGCAGGTGATGGGCGCGTTCAGCTATTACCTCGACAAGGACTATGCGAAGGCGATCGCCGGCGCGCAGCGGTTCCTGACGGTGCACCCGGGCAACCAGGAAGCGCCCTACGCCTATTACCTGATCGCGCTGTGCTATTACGAGCAGATTGCGGACGTCACCCGCGACCAGAAGATCACCGACCAGGCGATGACCGCCCTGGGTGAACTGATCCGCCGCTATCCCCAGACCAACTATGCCGCCGACGCGCGCCTGAAGCTCGACCTGGTCCGCGACCATCTCGCCGGCAAGGAAATGGAGATCGGCCGCTTCTACGAGCAGCGCGGCCAGTGGCTGGCGGCGTCCATGCGCTTCCGCCGCGTCGTCGACGAGTATCAGACCACCACCCATGCGCCCGAGGCGCTGATGCGCCTGACCGAAACCTATCTGGCGCTGGGCGTGCCGGACGAAGCGCGCAAGGCCGCGGCCGTGCTCGGCGCCAACTATCCCGGCACCGAATGGTACGAGCGCGCCTACAAGCTGATGCAGGAGCATGCGCCCCAGACCGCGGCCGCCAAGGACGCCTGACGCGCGCGATCCCCGACCCCGGACGATGAGGACGGATCGATGCTGACGGCACTGTCGATCCGCGACGTCGTGCTGATCGAGGCGCTGGACCTGGAGTTCGGCGCCGGGCTGGGCGTGCTGACCGGCGAGACCGGGGCGGGCAAGTCGATCCTGCTCGACGCGCTCGGCCTTGCGCTCGGCGCACGCGGCGACACCGGGCTGGTGCGCGATGGCGCCACTCAGGCGGTGGTGACCGCAAGCTTCGATGCGCCCTCGGCCGGCACGCCGCTGGCCGCCATCGTCGAGGAAAACGGGCTGGAGCTGGAGCCCGGCGAGCCGCTGATCGTGCGCCGGCTGGTGAAGCGCGACGGCGGCAGCCGCGGGTTCGTCAACGACCAGCCGGCGTCGGTGGCGCTGCTGCGCGAGATGGGCCAGCATCTGGTCGAGGTCCACGGCCAGCATGACGATCGTGGCCTTCTCAACCCGCGTGGCCACCGCGCCCTGCTCGATGCCTTTGCGCGGATCGACGCGCGGGAGGCGGCTGCCGCCTATCGCAAGTGGCGCGATGCCGAGGCGGCGCTCGGCGAAGCGCAGGCGGAGATCGAGACCGCCCAGCGCGACCGCGAGTGGCTGGAACACGCCGTCGCCGAACTCGACGCGCTCGCGCCCGAGCCGGGGGAGGAGGAGGCGCTCGCCGACCGCCGCCGCCTGATGCAGCGCGCCGAAAAGGCGTCCGACGATCTGCGCGCAGTGGAAACCTTGCTGGAAGGATCGGGCGGCGGCCTCTCGCAGCTGCGCCAGGCGGCGCGGGTGCTGGAGCGGCTGGGCGACGACCATCCCGCGCTCGCCGAGGCGCTGGCGGCGGTAGATCGCGCGGTGATCGAGGGGGCAGTGGCCGAGGACCGGCTGCGCGAGGCACGCGCGGCGCTGGCGTTCGATCCGCGCGCGCAGGAGGAGGATGAGGCACGCCTGTTCGAGCTGCGCGGCGTCGCGCGCAAGCATCGCGTGCGGCCGGACGAACTCGCGGATCTCGCCGACGAGCTGCGCGGGCGGCTGCGGCGGCTGGAATCGGGCGAGGAAGGGATCGCCGCGCTGGTGGCGGAGGTCGCGACGGCGCGCGGCGCCTATGATGCGGCGGCCGAGGCGCTGACCGAGCGGCGGACGGCGGCGGCGGGCGCGCTGGGCCGTGCGGTCGCGGGCGAGCTGGCGCCGCTCAAGCTGGAGGCGGCGCGCTTCCGCACGGTGGTGGCGCTGCTGGGCTCCGAGCAATGGTCGGCCGCGGGCAAGGACCGGGTCGAGTTCGAGATCGCGACCAACCCGGGCACGCCGTTCGCGCCGCTGATCAAGATCGCGAGCGGCGGCGAACTGTCGCGCTTCATCCTGGCGCTGAAGGTCGCGCTTGCCGAGGAAGGCGGCGCGGGGACGATGGTGTTCGACGAGATCGACCGCGGCGTCGGCGGCGCGGTGGCGTCGGCGATCGGCGACCGCCTCGCGCGGCTGGCGGAGCGCACCCAGGTGTTGGTGGTGACCCACAGCCCGCAGGTCGCCGCGCGCGGACGGCGGCACCTGCTGATCGCTAAGCGCAGCGACGGGGTGGTGACGCGCACCGGCGTGACCCCGCTTGATCCGGCGGAACGGCGCGAGGAGATCGCGCGGATGCTGTCGGGGGCGGAGATCACCGACGAGGCGCGCGCGCAGGCGGCCCGGCTGATCGACGCCGCCTGAGGGGGGGCATTGCGGGGTGCTGGGTGGTGAACCTCTAACAGCGGACGTCCGCTTCCGCCCATAGTCGGCCGTTCAGCGCTAGACTGTCGCTTTCTGAAAGCGGACGCGCGGGCTGTCAGTCTAACCAGCGTGTGCGCGGCTCTTGCGAGGCCAGCGCGATGGTGTTCGCATCCCGCTCTTCGATGTTGATGACGTGCTTGGCGGTGAAGGGAAGTTCGCTGCCAAGCCAGAATTCGTTGTTCTCAGCGATGGCGTCCGGTTCGTTATCGAGAACCCCAAGATACCCGTTTGCCGTGCGCTTCCGAACAAGGACCCACATCCGCTCGACAGCGACATTCTCGTCGGCGTTATCCACGCTGATGCGGAAAATGAGTTTGGCAAGATCACGGCCTGAAGGCCCTCTCGCCTGTGCCGCTTAGGTATCCAGAATGTGTCGGGCGCTCGGGCGTGGTAAGCCTCTCCGTCCTCAAGGCACCACCCGTCTATGTCAAAGTCTGGTTCCCGCATGTGACGAGCTTAGCGCGATGCTGAGCGTCTGCAATGCGCTGCCGGTCGCCGAAAGCGAACTGTCCGCTTTCCACCACTTCCGGTCCTCCGCAACAGAGACACCCTCCGCTCGGCCTGCCGAGGCCGCAGAAACGCTGGCAGGGGCCTGGAACGCATCGCTGTACCCCAGCAGTGCCTACCTTCACCGGCAGCCCCCTACTTCGAACATGAGGCGCCGTGCTATGGATGACCCATGCTCGGTCTAAAGCTAGCCTCGTGCGCCCTTCTCTTCATGGGGGTTCTTACCCCTTCGGCGAACGCATGCCGCGTGTTGCAAACACCGGAGAAAAGGATCGCGAATGTATACGCTGAGGAGCCCGAACTGCGGGTGGCGCTGGTGACTGTGACCGAAGCTCGGCACCTCAGCAATTCAATGACCCGAAGGATGCAGGCCCTTTTCGAAAGCTACGAGGCTCCGTGGCGCGTCACCGCTTCGATCAACCAGACGGTCCATGGGGGCGACTCACCCGAGCTGGTCGTCTTCGACAGGGGGTGGGGAGCTGCGGCATGTGATGACGAAACGCCGATGCCACGTCCAGGAGATCGTTGGGTGATCTACTATGTTGCTGACCACGAGATTGGCGCAACGAAAGTCATCCTGAGCTACCCGCTGGATACCGCGAAGCGCGTGGACCCCCGACTACATGGCCTGGGCAGCTAATCCACACCGGACGTTCACTTGGGTAAGCCGGTTGCCTGAAAGCCAGCGTTCGTGAGAAACCAGCGAGGTGTTTATTCGGGGTGCGCTGATGCCAGAAAAGACCGTCGATGCGGTGCTTGACTACCCACCTGCTTGGGCGGTCGCTAAAATTCTGACGCTGTCCGTCTTCATGATTGCGACCGCTGAGTGGTGGGTTCGGCGCTCGCCCTTGATGCTGGCAGTAGACCTACTTCTAGTCGGCCTTTGGTTGGCAATCCGGCGATTGAAGCCCGTCGATTATGATCCCAGATGGCCGCGCAAGCTTAGATACGACCCCTGATCCGCAGGGCAGCGGCAGCTTGGACCTTCCAACGCCCCAAAATGGACCGTCCGTTTCCCCTCCTAATGCGACAGTCAGGTCAGCGATCGGCGGAGCGACCGTGACCGCCCGGTTGCCGACGCGAAATCGCTCAAGCGATGAATGACGATGGACGCAGGTTATGGGGGCTTGAACCACGTTTCCTGGCGCCTGTGGCATGCCGCTTCTGATTGCAGCTATCCTGCTCTAGGGTGGTGCTTTCTCTCCCTCCCCGAAAGTTGCCGATGCGTTCCCTGCTGCTTTGCCTGCCGTTGCTTTCCCTGATCGCGGCACAGCCCGCGCTTGCCCAAGCCGCGCCTGCGGTGTCCACGGCCGAGGCGGCGCTGACCCCGAAGCAGGCGGCGCTGAAGGCGCATGTCGCGTTCCTGGCCTCCGACGCGCTGCGCGGGCGGGAGGCGGGGACGCCGGACTATGACGTGGCGGCGGAATATGTCGCGGCGCAGATGCTGGCGGCGGGGCTGACGCCGGGTGGCAAGGACGGCAGCTGGTTCCAGCCGGTGCCGCTGGTCGCCGCCAAGCCGGCGGGCGAGCCGACGATGGCGCTACGCGTCGCGGGGCAGGTCGTGCCGATGGCGTTCGGGACCGACTGGACGATCCGGGTGACGCCCACTGCCGAGCGCGTCGCGCTTTCCGCGCCGGTGGTGTTCGCGGGCTATGGCATCATCGACAAGGCCAGCGGGCGGGACGATTATCGCGGGCTGGACGTGCGCGGGAAGATCGTCGCGATCCTCTACAGCGGGCCCAAGGGGCTCAACAGCGAGATCGCGGCGCACCTGAGCAACCGGCTCGACCGCGCGCGGGTCGCCAAGGCGCATGGCGCGGTGGGCGTGGTGGTGATCGAGACCAGCCAGATCCACCAGGTGTTCCCGTTCGAGGCGATGGCCGAGGGCTGGGACACGCGCGGCGTGACCTGGGCGGACGCGGCGGGCAAGCCGCGCGACGCCGGCGTGCCGACGCTGGGCGTGCTGAGCTTTGCCGGTGCGGAGAAGCTGTTCGCGGGATCGAAGATCCGCTGGAGCGACGTGCGTGCCGCGGACGATGCCGGCAGGAAGCTGCCGACGGGGGCGCTGGCGGCGACGCTGTCGACGGAGCAGCGCTTCACGATCGAGCATGTGCCGAGCGCCAATGTGGTGGGCATGCTGCGCGGCTCCGACCCGACGCTGTCGAGCGAAGTGGTGGTGCTGTCTGCCCACCTCGACCACATCGGCGTGACCAAGCCGGTCGATGGCGATGCGATCAACAACGGCGCGCTCGACAATGCGATCGGCATCGCCTCCATGCTGGAGGTTGCCAAGGCATTCGGCGCGGCGGGCACGCGGCCGAAGCGGAGCCTGTTGTTCGTGGCGGTCACCGCCGAGGAAAAGGGGCTGATCGGCTCCGACTATTTCGCGGTGCACCCGACGGTGGCGAAGGAGAATGTGGTCGCCAACGTCAACCTGGACATGCCGATCCTGACCTATCGCTTCGTCGACCTGGTCGCGTTCGGGGCGGACCGGTCGAGCATCGGACCGGCGGTGGCGGCAGCGGCCAAGGCACGCGGCCTCGCGCTGGTGCCGGACCCGGCGCCCGAGGAAGCGGACTTCGTGCGCACCGACCATTACAGCTTCGTACGGCAGGGCGTGCCTTCTGTGTCGCTAAACCCAGGACCCGGCGGGCCGGGGGCGGCGGCGACCAAGGCGTTCCTGGAGAACAACTATCACCAGCCCTCGGACGAAATCGGGCTGCCGATCGACTGGAAGGCGGCGGAGGACTTCGTCGACGTGAACCAGGCGATTGCGCGCACGCTGGCGGATGCGCCGGACCGGCCGCGCTGGAACAAGGGCGATTATTTCGGGACGCTCTACAAAGGGCCGATGGCGAAGTAGGCGGGTCGCGCAGGATCCCACCCCCGTTTGTCTCGAGCAGGGATCGAGCTTGTCGAGAGCCCGTGTCGAGAGGGAGGCGCGACCTCTCGACACGAAGGGGAGGGGTGCAGGCGGGCTGTGAGAACGGCGTCGAAAGAGCCGCAAGCGATTTCTCGATACGCCGTCTCGACAGGCTCGACGGCTACTCGAAACAAACGGGTAGGAGGGATGGCGTGGTGAGGATGGGGTCGGTCTAGGATGCGGATGCTGGTGTTGGGGCTGGGCTATGCCGCGGGCGTTGCTGCCGAGCGGCTGCGCGTGCGGGGCTGGCGGGTGATGGGCACGAGCCGAGACGGGCGTGATGGGACGATCGCGTTTGGCGATGCCGATCGCGTCCGCTTCGAGATTGCTGCGGCTGATGCGGTGTTGTCGAGTGTGCCGCCCGAAGGCGACTTGGACCCGGTGCTGGCGGCTTATGGCGCGACGCTGGCCGAGCGCGGATGCTGGCTCGGCTATCTGTCGTCGACTGGGGTCTATGGCGATGCCGGGGGCGGCTGGGTGGACGAGAGCGCGCCGCTAGGCGGGCGGCGGCCGGCGCGGGTGGCGGCGGATCGGGCGTGGCTGGCGCTGGGCGCGCGGGTGCTGCGGCTGCCCGGCATCTATGGTCCCGGGCGCTCGCCGCTGGAGCGGGTGCGGGCCGGGAGCGCACATCGGGTGGATCTGGAGGGCCAGGTGTTCAGCCGCGTGCATGTCGAGGACATCGCCGCTGGCGTGGCTGCCGCGCTGGACGGGCCAGCGGGGGCGTACAATCTCTCCGACGATCTGCCGGCGGATCAGAATGCGGTGGTCGACTATGCTGCGCGGCTGCTGGGGATGCCGCCGCCGCCGTTCGTGCCGCTCGAAAGCCTGTCGCCGATGGCGCAGGGTTTCTATGCCGAGAACCGGCGAGTGGCGAACGGGCGGGCGAAGCGCGTGCTCGGCTGGCGGCCGCGCTATCCCGACTATCGGTTCGGCCTGCGCGCGCTCAATGCGATGACCAGCCCGGTGAGTACCAGCAGCGCGCCGCCTCCGGCGAGCAGCGACCAGCGATAGCCCTCGAACAGTGTCGACAAGAGCATCGCAATCACCGGCACGACGACGCCGTTGTACGCCGCCTTGGCCGGGCCGATCGCGCGGATGATGCCGAAGTAGAGCGCAAACGCGATCGCCGAGCCGAAGATCGCGAGATAGAGGATGCCCGCGACATAGGCCCAGCGCCAGTCGAATACCGGGGGGCCGACGGTCGCGGTGGCGAAGGCGGCATCCATCGCCGCGCCCATCAGCATGGCGATGCCGAGCACCGGCGCCATCGGATAGCGCTTGGCGGCCTTGGTCGCCTGCATGACGTTGGCGACGGAGGCGCAGAGCACGCCGGCAAGGGTGATGCCCATGCCGAGCAGCACCGTGTCGCTGTCGGCCGCTGCCTGGCGCAGCTCATGCACGAACAGTAGTGCGACCCCGGCCATGGCGATGCCGGAGCCGACCAGCAGCTGGCGGCCCATGCGCTGGCCAAGGAAGATGCGCGCGAGCGTCGCATTGGGGACGATCAGCAGCGCGTAGACGACGGCGACCAGGCCGGAGGTCACGAACTGTTCGGCGCGATAGACGAAGTTGAAGTTGAGGCAGAATTGGGTGAGCGCCAGCACGGCCGCGAAGCTCCAGCCGCGCGCGTCGAGGCGCAGCGACTCGCGCCGGAGCAGCGCCCACACCAGCATGGCGATGCCGCCGACGCCGAAGCGATACGCGACCGACCAGGTCGGCGGCACCACGCCCAGCTGGTCACGGATCACGATCCAGGTCGATCCCCAGATCAGCGTGACGATCCCGAACGGGATCAGCACGCCCAGCGTAGCGGAGCGCGGCGTCTCGCCGGCGGGGACGGGCGTGGTCACAGCGCCGCGATGGCGTCGGCGAGCGGGCGGATCTGCTCCTCGGTCTGGTCCCAGGAGGTGACCAGCCGGATCTCGCCCGGCGCCCAGTCGTAGAAGTCGAAGCCGAGCGCGCGCAGCGAGGCGGCTTCCTCGGGGCTCGCGCGCAGGAACACCTCGTTCGCCTGGACCGGGTGGACGAGGCGGTCGCCTGCGGCCCGCGCGAGCAGCGCGGCCCCGGCGTTGGCGGCACGCGCGTTGGCGAGCCACAGGTCGTCCTCCACCATTGCCAGGATCTGCGCGGCGAGGAAGCGGCCCTTGGAGGCGAGCAGGCCGGCGCGCTTGCGGCGGTATTTGGTCGCGGCGGCGAGTTCGGGCTTGAAGAACACCAGCGCCTCCGCGCTCATGCCGCCGTTCTTGATGAAGCCGAAGCTCAAGGCGTCGACGCCGGCCTTCCAGGTGACCTCGGCGGGCGAGCAGCCGAGATGCGCGACGGCATTGGCGAAGCGGGCACCGTCCATGTGCAGGCCCAGGCCCCGGGCGCGGGTGATCGCGCCGATCGCTGCGACCTCTTCGGGCGTGTAGACCAGGCCATATTCGGTGGCGTTGGTGATGGAGACGGCGTGCGGCTGGACCCAGTGGACGCCGTCGACGATGCGGTCGAGGCGGGCGGTGAGCGCGTCGGGCGTGAGCTTGGCGCCGGGGCCCTCGACCAGCAGCAGCTTGGCGCCGTGGGTGTAGAATTCCGGCGCGCCGCCCTCGTCGTTCTGGATGTGCGCGTCGGCGTGGCAGACGACGGCGCCGTGCGGCGGGCAAAGTGCTGCGAGCGCCAGGCAGTTGGCGGCGGTGCCCGAAGGAACCCACAGCGCCGCGACCTCGGTCTCGAACAGCTCCGACAGGCGGCCGTCGAGCGATTGGCTGAGCGCGTCGCCGTCATAGGCGGTGTCGAGCCGGTTGGCGGCGAGGATCGCCTCGATCACCTGCGGGCAGGCGGCAGCGGCATTGTCGGAGAAGAAGCGCATGGCCGCGCCTTGGGCGGCGGCGCGGCCGAGGTCAACGGCTAGCTAGGCCGCGCTCACTCTTCGTCTTCAGGCAGGCGGCGGGCGTCGGGTTCCCGCGGCGGCGGGGGCGGGCCGCGGCGGTCGCCGTTGCGGTCCACCACGATGCCGCCGTCCCGGTCGAGGCGCAGGTTGAGGCCCAGCCCCTGGACCTGTCCCTCCAGCGCGTCCGTCGCCTCGTCGATCCTGGCACCGGCCTCGTCGATCGCGTCGCCTGCGATGTCGACGCTGTTGTCGATCGCCTCGTCGAAGTCCTCGTTCACCTCGGGCGGCGGGGGCGGCAGTTGCACGCCAAGCGCCTCGGTCATGAAGTCGCGCCAGATCCGCGCGGGCAGGCCGCCCCCGGCGAGGCCGGGGTTGGGCGTGTTGTCGTCGTTGCCGAGCCACACGCCCGCGACGATGTCGCCGGCATAACCCACGAACAGCGCGTCGCGGGAATCCTGGGTGGTGCCGGTCTTGCCGAACGCCTCGATGGGCAGGTTCGCCTGGTGGCCGGTGCCGCGGATCGAGGCGGCGAGCAGCTCGCGCATGCCGTCGAGTTCGCGGCGGCCGAGCGGGCGGCTGCTGTTGCGCAGCCGTTCGAACCAGCTGGTCTGTTCCTCGGCCTTCAGGCCATGCGGGCGGACCGGCGCCTCGCCGGCCGCGATCGCGGCATAGGCTGCGGTGAGTTCGAGCAGTGAGACGTTGGCGGTGCCGAGCGCGATCGTCGCCTCGTTGGGGATCGGGGTCGAGATGCCGAGGTCGCGGGCGGCGCGGATCACGTTGCGCACGCCCACTTCCTGCGTCAGCCGCGCCGAGGCGACGTTGCTGGAGCGGGCAAAGGCGCGGGTGAGCGGGATGGTGCCGAGATAGCGGCCGTCGCTGTTCTTGGGGCTCCAGTCGCCGATCGTGAGCGGCTCGTCCTGCACCGGCGAGTCGGGGCTGAGGCCGGAGCGCAGCGCCGCGAGGTAGACGAAGAGCTTGAAGGTGGAGCCGGGCTGGCGGCGCGCCTGCACCGCGCGGTTGAAGGGGCTGTCCTTGTAGTTCTTGCCGCCGATCATCGCGATGACGCGGCCATCGGGGTGCATCGCGACCAGCGCCACCTGGGTCTGGCGCAGGCCGGCACGGCGAACCGCACGCTCGGCGGCGCGCTGGATGCGGCTTTCCAGCGTGGTGGTGACGCGCAGGTCGGTGCCGACGCCGCCGGCGCGGTCGCGCGCCGCCGGGATCACCCAGTCGGCGAAGTAGGTGCCGCTGGGGAGATCGTCGCCCTTGGACACGCGGAGCTTGGCGGGCTTCACCGCCCGTGCCTCGGACGCGGTCAGGAAGCCGGCGGCCTTCATCGTCGAGACGACCACGGCCTGCCGCTCGCGCGCGCCCTTCAGGTTGCCGGTGGGAGCGAGGCGGGAGGGCGCCTTGACCAGCCCGGCCAGCATCGCTGCCTGCGCGGTATTCAGGTCCTGCGGCTTGCGGCTGAAATAATGCTCGGACGCGGCCGACAGGCCATAGGCGTTGTCGCCGAAATAGACGTTGGAGAGATAGCGGGAGAGGATCTCGTCCTTGGTCAGCCAGGCCTCCAGCCAGAAGGCGATCATCACCTCGCGCAGCTTGCGCGCGGCGGTGCGGTCGGAGTCGAGGAAGGCGTTCTTCGCGAGCTGCTGCGTGATGGTGCTGCCGCCCTCGCGCACGCCGCCGGACATGGTGTTGTGCACCATGGCGCGCAGGATTCCGCGCGGGTCGATGCCCCAGTGGCTGTAGAAGCGGCGGTCCTCGACGGCGAGGAACGCCTGGGTCACGCGCTTGGGAAGCTTGGTCGCGTCGACCGGCTTGCCGATGTTGGCGCCGCGCTGCGCGATCGGCTTGCCCTCGGCAGAAAGCAGCGTGATCGAGGGCGGCAGCGGCGGCTGCAGCGACTTCGACAGGGGGGCGGTGAGCGCCAGCCAGGCGATCGCCAGCACCAGCAGGATGATGCCCGCCGCCACCAGCCGGATCGTCCAGCGCAACCAGCGGGGGCGGCCGCTGCGGACCGGAGGAGCAGGCGGCGGCGGCGGGGGCGGCGGTGCCCCGAAGCCGCCGTTGTTGCCGAGCGGCGTGGCGGTGCCGGCACCGGCGCCAGCCGCCAGATCGAACTCCGCCAGCGCGGCATCGAACTGCGCCATCCGCGCACGGCGCTGCTGCTCCAGCTCGCGCAAGGCGGTGGAGGAGCGGCCGACGCGGGCCGGATCGAGCGGGCGGCCTTGCGGAAAGGGATCGTCTTGCATCTGAAGGGCTGTGTTACGTCTCTAGCACAGCATCCGCAAGCGCGGGTGCGTCGCGGTGGTGCGCAAGGAGCCGCTAGCGCAGGAGCTAGGCGAGGAAAAGGCAGGTGGGGGTGCGAGACGTGGCTGGCTTGACCGGCCCGGCCCTCAGGCCTCCAGCTCGGCGTCCCAGTAGAGCCAGTCGTGCCAGGTATCGTGCAGGTGGTTGGGCGGGAAGCGGCGGCCGTGTTCCTGCAACTGCCAATTGGTCGGGCGGATCGGCGCGATGTGGAGCGGCATGGCTGCCTGGGCGGGGGTGCGGCCGCCCTTTCTGAGGTTGCACGGCGCGCAGGCGGTGACGACATTCTCCCAGGTGGTGCGGCCGCCCTGCGCACGCGGTACGACGTGGTCGAAGGTCAGATCCTTGGGCGCGCCGCAGTACTGGCAGGCGAAACGGTCGCGCAGGAACAGGTTGAAGCGGGTGAAGGCGGGAAAGGCGGAGGGGCGGACATATTGCTTGAGCGCGATCACCGAAGGAAGCTTCAGCGAGGCGGTGGGGCTGTGTACTTCGCGTTCGTAATGGGCGACGATGTCGACCCGGTCGAGGAATACCGCCTTGATCGCGGTTTGCCAGGGCCACAAGCTCAAGGGATAGTAGCTGAGCGGCGTATAGTCGGCGTTCAGCACAAGGGCCGGGCAACTGTCCGGATGGCGCATCAGATCGGGATGAAACATGCGTTCCCCTCGCCCTCGTTCCCGGCTGCCTATGACAGCGCGTGGTGACAAGGGCATGACAGCATGGGCCAACAGGGCCGGTCAAGGGGGAGTTGCATGAGCCGCACCAGTCGCTTCGCGCCGAGCCCCACGGGACGGCTGCACCTGGGACACGCCTGGTCGGCGGTGCAGGCCCATGCGCTGGCGCGGGCGAGCGACGGCCGCTTCCTGCTCCGCATCGAGGACATCGACCAGGGCCGCAGCCGGCCCGAGCATGTCGAGGGGATCCTGGCGGACCTCGCCTGGCTGGGGCTCGATCACGACGGGCCGGTGCTGTTCCAGTCGCAACGGCTGCCGATCTACGCCGAGGCGCTCGACCGGCTGAAGGCGCAGGGGCTGGTCTATCCGTGTTTTTGCACCCGCGCCGACATCGCGCGCGAAGTGGCGGCAAGCGCATCCGCTCCCCACGGCAGCGACGGGCCGGTCTACCCGGGAACCTGCCGCGAGCTTGCGCCCGATGTCCGCGCCCGCCGGCTCGCGGTCGAGCCGCACGCCTGGCGGATCGACATGGCGCGCGCGGTAGCGGTCGCCGGCCCGCTCGAATGGCACGATGCTTATGCGGGCGTGGTGCGCGCTGATCCGCAGGGTCAAGGCGATGTCGTGCTCGCCCGTAAGGACGCGGGCGTCAGCTATCACCTGGCGGTGACCGTGGACGACGCGGCACAAGGCGTCACCGACGTGGTACGCGGCCGCGACCTGTTTGCGGCGACCCATGTCCATCGCCTGCTCCAGGCGCTGCTCGCCCTGCCGACCCCCTTCTACCATCACCACCGGCTGCTGGTGGGCAGCGATGGCGAGCGGCTCGCCAAGCGCCATGGCGCGCCGACGCTGGAGTCCCTGCGGCTGGCGGGCGTCGATGGGCGGGCACTCGCAGGCGAGCTGAGGGCGGAGCGCCTGCCGCTTGGCTTCGCGCTGGCAAGCGCCTAGGCTCCCCGCATGAACACGTTTCTCGTCCTGCTCCTGATCGCGGCGATGATCGCGACGGTGGTTGCGCTGGTCCGTGGCGTCGTCACGTTCCTGAAGACCTCCGGTGAGGAGGCGCGGGGGCAGGGGCCGAGTGCGGCGAGCGTGAAATCGAACAAGATGATGCAGGCGCGGATCCTGTTCCAGGCGATCGCCATCCTGATTGTGGTACTGATCCTGTTCGCGGCGGGGCGCACCTGATGGTCAAGCTCAACAAGATCTACACCCGCACCGGTGACGACGGCACCAGCGGCCTGGCCGACGGTTCGCGGGTTGCGAAGTCTTCCTTGCGCATGACGGCGATCGGCGACGTGGACGAGGCGAACAGCGCCATCGGCGTCGCGCGCACGGCACTGGGGCACGGCATCGTCGAGGAAGCACTGGCGCGGATCCAGAACGACCTGTTCGACCTGGGCGCGGACATCGCCACTCCGCTGGTGGAAGGGGAAGCGCCGGGCGCGGCGCTTCGCATCGTCGCCTCTCAGGTCACCCGCCTGGAGCAGGAGATCGATCGGCTGAACGACGAGCTGAGCCCGCTCACCAGCTTCGTGTTGCCGGCAGGGGACGCGTCCGCGTCCGCTCTCCACCTCGCGCGCGCCATCGCCCGGCGCGCCGAGCGTAGCGCGGTTGCCGCTACCCAGGATGCGATGCTGAACCCGCTGGCGCTCGCCTATCTCAATCGTCTGTCCGATTATCTGTTCGTCGCCGCCCGCTGGGTGAACCAAGCCGGGGCCGGAGACGTTCTCTGGGTTCCAGGGGCACAACGATAGGCGAAGCGGCGGGCGATGCAGGACATTCAGTACGAGCCTGCGTATCCCCCGCTCCAGAGTCGGTTCGCCGGGGTGCGCGCCTTGAGCGAGGCGCTGGTCGCACCGCTCTCGGATGCCGACGCCAGCGTCCAGTCGATGCCCGACGCGTCGCCCGCGAAATGGCATCTGGCGCACACCAGCTGGTTCTTCGAAACCTTCGTGCTGCGGGACCATGTGCCGGGCTACACGCTGCACGATCCGCGCTTCCCCTTCCTGTTCAACAGCTATTACGAGGCAGAGGGAAAGCGGCATGCCCGCGCCCGCCGCGGCATGGTGACTCGCCCGACGCTCGCGGAGGTGCTCGCCTATCGCCGCGCGGTGACCGAGGCCGTGCTGGCGCACTGGGCGCGCCTGCCGCCGTACGCCTTGGAGCTGGTCGAGCTCGGTTGCCACCACGAACAGCAGCACCAGGAACTGCTGCTCACCGACATCCTGCACCTCTTCTCCGAGAACCCGATCGAGCCGGCGCTGTGGCCTGCGCCGCGCAAACAGCCGGTCGCGGTGCCGCCGCCCACCGGCTGGATCGAGCATGGCGGCGGCATCGTCGAGGTGGGGCATGATGGCGGGGGCTTCGCCTTCGATTGCGAGGGGCCGCGCCACCGGGTGCTGCTGAACCCCCATGCGATCGGGGATCGTACCGTCACCAATGGCGAGTGGGCGGCCTTCATTGCCGACGGCGGCTACCGCGAGCCGCGCCACTGGCTGTCGGACGGCTGGGCCTGGGTGCAGCGCGAGGGGATCACCACGCCGCTCTATTGGGCGGAAGGCGAGGGCGGCGGCTGGACCCGCTTCGGGCTGGATGGACGGCGTCCGATCGATCCTGCCGCCCCGGTCACGCATGTCAGCTTCTTTGAAGCGGATGCCTATGCCAGCTGGGCGGGCGCACGCCTGCCGACCGAGCAGGAGTGGGAAGCGGCAGCCGCGGGTGAGGATGCCTGCGGCGGTAACCAGCTGGACGGGGCCGGGCCGGTCGAGCCGCGTCCCGCCGCGGCCGCTCCCGCCTTCTTCGGCGATGTGTGGGAATGGACCGGCAGCGCCTACCGTCCCTATCCGGGGTTCCACGCGGCCGAGGGCGCGGTCGGCGAGTACAACGGCAAGTTCATGAGCAGCCAGTTCGTGCTGCGCGGAGGCTCCTGCGCCACGCCGCGCGGGCACCTGCGCGCCAGCTACCGCAACTTCTTCTACCCGCACCAGCGCTGGCAGTTCACCGGCGTGCGGCTCGCGAAGGACCTTTGATCCCCCTGATGCCAGGACACCACGCTGCCGCGCCGGCCGCCGTCGACCCGCGCTTCCGCGCCGACGTGCTCGCCGGCCTTTCCATGCGCCCGCGTGCGATTCCGGCGCGCTGGTTCTACGACCGCCGCGGATCGGAGCTGTTCGAGGAAATCACCCGGCTGCCGGAATACTACCCGACCCGGACCGAAACTGCGCTGCTCCACCAGGCGGTGACGGAGGTCGCGGCGCTGTGCGGGGCGGGCCGTGCGGTGGTGGAGTTCGGGTCGGGTTCCTCGGCCAAGACACCCATCCTGCTGGGCGGCATCGCACCCGCCGCTTATGTGCCGATCGACATCTCGGGTGACTTCCTTCGCGACTCCGCCGCCGAGTTGCAGCAGGCATTCCCGACCCTGCCGGTCCTGCCGCTGGAGGCGGACTTCCTTCGCCCCGTGACGCTGCCCGGCGCCGTCGACGGCCAGCCCAAGCTCGGCTTTTTTCCCGGCTCGACGATCGGCAACATGGAGCCCCATGCCGCGGTCGACCTGCTGCGGGCGATGCGCGGATCGCTTGGGCAGGGCGCGCAGCTGCTGATCGGGATCGACCGGGTGAAGCCGGAGGCGGTGCTGGTTCCCGCCTATGACGACGCCCAGGGCGTCACCGCTGCCTTCAACTGCAACCTGCTCGAACGGATCAACCGCGAGCTGGAGGGGACGATCCCGGTCGCGCACTTCGTCCACCGGGCGATCTGGAACGACGCCGCCTCCCGCATCGAGATGCATCTGGAAGCGACGCGCAACCTGCGCTTCACCGTCGCTGGCCAATCGTTCGAGATCGGCGCGGGCGAGACGATCCACACCGAGAACAGCCACAAATATGGGGAGCGCGGTGCCCGCGTGCTGCTGCGCGCCGGGGGCTGGACCCCGATCGGCGAATGGTCCGACGAGCAGGGCTGGTTCGCGCTGATCCTGGCGGAGGCGCAGCCCTTCGCGACTGCGCCCTAGCGCCTCAGCGCACGACCCGGGCGCGCCACGTCGGCAGGTACACCTTGCTGCCGCGGCACTCCGGCATCTCCTCCTGTCGGGAGAGGCGGAAGCGGGTGCCGTCCCAGACGAACTCCTGGCGGATGCCGCAGTCGCCGAGCCCACGGCCCCGCGCGAAGCTGGTGAGCACCTCATTCTCGAAGCTGCCGTCGACCACGTTCTGGATCGGCGAGTCGTCTTCGGACATGCCCGACGGCGCGTCGAACTGCGCCGGGGTGTGCTTGCCGTCGCGCACGGTGAACACCGCCATCATCAGGTTATAGGCGCCCGACGAGCAGGGGAGCAGGACGAGGGTGCGGTCGCCGAGCGGCTTGGCCTGCGGCGGGCCGAGGTCGCGATCGGTTTCGCATCCCGCCTCGCGTTTCATGGCCGCGACGCGGGCGGGATCGAGCAGTGCGGCTTCCCCGCGTACCGGCACGGCCCGGATCACCGGAAGTGCGGGGGCGGGGGCCGTATCCGCCTTGCTCCCGCGCGCGACCAGTGCGCCGCTGGTGCCGGCGCGTCCCTGCCGTTCGTCCATCCAGCGAAGTGCGGCGGCGGCGCCCGACAGGCTCACCGTGCCGATCGCCTTGCCCGTGCCGTCCGAGACAGCGAGCCGCCGTCCGTTGCCGAGCGCGGCCGCGATCCGTTCCGCATCGGCGCCGTCGAATTGCACCGCGCCATCGGCTGCCGTGCCGCCCTTGGCGAGTTGCGTCCCGCCTACCGAGATGGTGACCGGCGGCAGGCGCTCCTTCTGTCCCGTGATATGCACCTCGGGCACCGCTCCCGGTCCCGCCGCACGGTCGAGGGTCAGCATCAGCGTCGGCTGGATCTCGTCTTCCGGCGCAAGCGCCACGGCCCGGCACGCAAGCCCATTGTCGCAGCCGACGATCCAGTCCCGGAACGTCTTGGTCTCGGCAGGCTTCGGGGAAGCGTGACTGTCCGCATCCGCCTGCTGCGGTGTCTGGGCAAGCGGCTGGGGCGCAGCGGCGGTCTGGCCCGGCTGGGCGTTGGCAGGCGCGGAATCGTCGCCGCAGCCGGCGAGAGGCAGGAGGAAAAGGCAGGCGAGCAGGGAGAGGCGGTGCATGGGGCGACACTATCGCGCTGTGCCGGCCGTCGAAACCCGCTATTGCCCCCGTCAAAGACAGGAGGATGGATGATGCAGGCAGTCGGAGTGATCGGCGCAGGGCAGATGGGGGCGGGGATCGCCCAGGTGGCGGCGCAAGCCGGCTATCGCGTGCTGCTGTCGGACGTGTCGGTCGAGCGCGCCGAAGCAGGCAAGGCGGGGATCGCCAAGCAGCTTGCCCGCGCCGTCGAGAAGGAAAAGATTACCGCCGAAGATCGCGATGCGGCGCTCGGGCGCATCGAAGCGGTAGGCGACGTCGCCGCCATGGCGCCCTGCGACCTGGTCATCGAGGCGGCCACCGAGCGTGAGGCGATCAAGCGCGCGATCTTTGCCGAGGTGGGCAAGGTGCTGGGTCCCGATGCGATCCTGGCGAGCAACACCTCGTCGATCCCGATCACCCGCCTGGCGCAGGCTTCGCCCGATCCGGCTCGCTTCATGGGCGTGCACTTCTTCAATCCCGTGCCGGTCATGGGGCTGATCGAACTGATCCGCGGGCTCGCGACCTCTGACGAGACGGTGTCGCGCGTCGAGGCGTTCGGCCGGTCGCTGGGCAAGCGCATCGTCCATGCGAACGACGCGCCCGGCTTCATCGTCAATCGCGTGCTGATGCCGATGCTCAACGAGGCATGCTTTGCGCTGGGAGAGGGCGTGGCGACGATCCCCGACATCGACGCCGCCTGCCAGCTCGGGCTCAACCACCCGATGGGGCCGTTCACACTCGCCGACTTCATCGGGCTGGACACCTGCCTGGAGATCACGCGCGTGCTGTTCGAGGGGACGGGGGACCCCAAGTTCCGGCCCGCGCCGCTGCTGGTGAAGTATGTCGAAGCCGGCTGGTATGGCCGCAAGACCAAGCGCGGCTTCTATGACTACACGGGCGCGGAGCCGGTGCCGACGCGGTAGGCGACCGGCGGGGTGAGGCTTCTGCTGGGCTGCCAACGGTAGCCCAGCACTCCGTATCCCCGCGCAGGCGCGGATCCAGGGCCAAGCAGAGCAACGGCGGGCAGTCCCTGGAACCCTGGGCTCCCGCTTTCGCGGGAGCACGGAAAGCGAGCGTGAGGCGGATACGCCTGCCCCCCCAGTGGTCGAGCGCATGCGGGGGCGCTAAAGGTCGTTCCTGGGACGAAATGGTCGACTGCGCGAAACGAATGCGCGGCTGTGGGGTTAGGAGAGGCATGCAAGTTTCGTCGGCGTCCGCGGCTCTGGTCGAGCCTCCATTTTCTCTGCTTCGTGATGCAAGCCTGTTCCTGGATTTCGACGGGACGCTGGTGGAACTGGCCCAGCGGCCGGACGGCGTCGCCGTCGACGAGGCGCTCCACACGCTGCTGCAACGCCTGGGCGAGCGGCTCGACGGGCGCGTGGCGATCGTCAGCGGGCGCTCGATCGCGCAGATCGACGACTTTCTCGGTCGTTCGCTTGGGCGGATCGCGGTCGTGGGCAGCCATGGCGCGGAGATCCGCCGCGCCGGCGGCGCGATCGTCCGGCCGGAGCGCCCTGCGGCACTGGAGACCGCCGAGGCTGCGTTCACGGAGCGCTTCGGGAATCGCCCCGGCGTCGTCATCGAGGTGAAGTCGCTGGGGGTCGCCATCCACTACCGCATGGCGCCCGAAGTGGAGGCGGAGGCCCGGGCGCTGGTGGAGGCCTTCGCACGGCATGACGGGCTAGAGGTACAGCACGGGAAGATGATGGCCGAGCTGCGCATGGCCGGCCATGACAAGGGCACCGCGATCGCCGCGCTGCTGGAGGATGCGCCGTTCCTCGGCCATGCGCCGATCTTCGTCGGCGACGACCTGACCGACGAGCCCGGCTTCGTGTTGTGTGCCCGTCATGGCGGTGCCGGCATCCTGATCGGCAGCCCGCGCGATACCGCGGCCCGGTTCCGGATCGAGGACGTGTGGAGTCTGCGCCGCTGGCTGGAGGCGGCGGCTTGACGGCGACGCTCGATCTCTGGCCGATCGGCAACTGCCAGGTGTCCGCGCTGGTCGATCGGGCCGGCCGCTTCGTCTGGGGATGCGTCCCGCGTGTCGACGGTGAGCCGACCTTCTGCTCGCTGCTCGACGACCGGCCCCGGGGTGGCGAGGAGGGTTCGAGCGGCTTCTGGGACATCGACCTCGAAGGCTGCGTCGAGACCCGCCAGTCCTACGTCCGCAACACCCCGGTGCTGATCACCCGGCACAGCGACGCCGACGGCAACGCCATCGAGGTGGTCGACTTCGCGCCGCGCTTTCGCCGCAACGGGCGCATGTATCGGCCGGTGGCCTTCTGCCGCATCGTCCGGCCGGTGGCGGGATCGCCGCGGGTGCGCGTGCGGCTGCGCCCGGCGCGCGACTGGGGCGCGCAATCGCCCGAGCGGACGCGGGGCAGCAACCATATTCGCTACCTGCTGAACGACATGACGCTGCGGCTGTCGAGCAACGCGCCGATCGGCTGGATCGAGGAGGAGCGCCTGTTCCGGGTAGAGCGCCCGCTCTATTTCTTCCTGGGGCCGGACGAGAGCTTCGCGGCCGCGATCCCGACCGCGATCGATGCGATGCTCGACCGGACGGTGCGCGAATGGCGGCATTGGGTGCGGGATCTCGCCACGCCGGCGGAGTGGCAGGATGCCGTGATCCGCGCGGCGATCACGCTGAAGCTCTGCCAGCACGAGGAGACCGGCGCCATCGTCGCGGCGCTCACCACTTCCATCCCCGAGCATGCGGGGTCGCAGCGCAACTGGGATTATCGCTTCTGCTGGATCCGCGATGCCTATTACACGGTGCAGGCGCTCAACCGCCTCGGCGCGCTCGACGTGCTGGAGGGCTATCTCGAATATCTGCGCAACATTGTCGACAACGCCAAGGGCGGGCACATCCAGCCGCTCTATGGTGTGGGTGGCGAGGCGCAGCTTCCCGAGCGCATTGCGGAGAGTCTCCCCGGCTATCGCGGGATGGGCCCGGTCCGCGTCGGCAACCAGGCCTATGAGCAGGTTCAGCACGACGCCTATGGGCAGATCGTGCTGTCGAACGCCCAGGCCTTTTTCGACCAGCGGCTGTTCCGGATCGCCGGGCAGGGCGACTTCGAGGCGCTGGAGCCGGTAGGCGAGCGCGCCTTTGAGGCGTTCGACAAGCCCGACGCGGGGCTTTGGGAACTGCGCACGCGCAGCCACGTGCACACCTATTCCGCCGCGATGTGCTGGGCGGCATGCGACCGGCTGGCAAGCGTGGCGAAGCACCTGGGGCTCGCGGATCGTGCCGCCTTCTGGCGCGACCGTGCGGACACGATGCGGCAGCGCATCGAGCAGGCGGCGTGGCGGCCGGACACGAAGCGCATGTCGGCGACCTTCAGCGGCGACGATCTGGACGCGAGCCTGATCCAGCTGCTCGACCTGCGCTTCGTCGCTCCCGACGACCCGCGCTTCCGCGGCACGCTGGAGGCGGTGGAGGCGGGCCTGCGCCGCGGATCGCACATGCTGCGCTATGCGACCGAAGACGATTTCGGCCTGCCGCATACTGCCTTCAACGTCTGCACCTTCTGGCTCATCGAGGCATTGCACGCGACGGGGCGTGTCGAGGACGCGCGCGTCCTGCTGGAGGAGATGATCGAGCGGCGGACGCCCGCAGGACTTCTTTCGGAGGATATCGATCCAAGCACCGGGGAGCTGTGGGGCAATTACCCCCAGACCTATTCGCTGGTGGGGCTGATCAATTCGGCGATGCTGCTCAGCAAGCCGTGGACGGAGGTACGATGAGTCGCCTGATCGTGATTTCGAACCGCGTGCAGGCGCCGACCGCCGCCGACGCAGGGGGTGCACAGGGCGGCCTTGCGGTGGCGCTGACGGCGGCGCTGCGCGAGGAGCACGGCATCTGGTTCGGCTGGTCGGGCGAGACCGGGGAGGACCACAAGCTCCGGTTCGAGACCTATGAGGGCGTGACCTCCGCGGTCATGGACCTGTACGAGCAGGACGTGGAAGAATATTACGACGGCTTCGCCAACCGCACGCTGTGGCCGCTGTTCCACTATCGGCTCGACCTCACCGAGTTCGAGCGCGACTTCCAGGGCGGCTATGAGCGGGTGAATCGCGTCTTCGGCCAGGCGATCGGCCCGCATATCGAGCCGGACGACGTGGTGTGGGTCCACGATTATCACATGATCCCGCTCGGTTGGGTGCTGCGCCAGCAGGGCGTGAAGAACCGCATGGGCTTCTTTCTCCACATCCCCTGGCCGCCGACCCGCCTCCTGGTCGCGCTTCCGCAGCATCGCCGGCTGGTCGAATCGCTGTTCGCCTATGACGTCGTCGGTTTCCAGACGGAGGAGTGGCTCGAATCCTTCCGCCACTATGTCGTGACGGAAATGGGTGGCGTGCTGTCGGACGGCGACTGCGTGACCGTGGGCGGCCGGACCATCCGTGCGATCGCCTGCCCGATCGGCATCGACGCGGACTCCTTCATCAAGGCTGCCAATGGCCCCGTTGCTAAGGCGACCCAGCTGCGCATGCTCGAAAGCGCGGTTGGCCGCAGCATGATGGTGGGCGTCGACCGGCTCGACTATTCGAAGGGCCTTGCCGAGCGCTTCTCGGGCTATGAGCGGTTCCTCCAGAACCATGCCGATCGCCGCGCGCTGGTCTATCTGCTGCAGATCGCGCCGCCGTCGCGCACTGCGGTGCAGAGCTATCGCGATATTCGCGACAATCTGGACGCCATGTCCGGGCGCATCAACGGCGCCTATGCCGATATCGACTGGGTCCCGATCCGCTACGTCAACCAGGGCTATCCGCGCGACGTGCTGGCGGGGATCTACCGCGCGGCCCGGATCGGCCTCGTCACCCCCTTGCGCGACGGCATGAACCTGGTGGCCAAGGAATTCGTGGCGGCGCAGGACCCGCATGACCCCGGCGTGCTGATCCTGTCACGCTTCGCGGGTGCGGCTGCGCAGATGCCGCAGGCGGTCCTCTGCAATCCCTACAGCGCCGAGGACGTGGCCGACGCCATCGACAAGGCGCTGCGCATGTCGCGCGAGGAGCGCATCGCCCGGTGGAAGCCGATGTTCGACAACGTCCGCAACGAGGACGTCCTGTGGTGGCGCCGGCGCTTCCTGGATACGCTCACCAACGCGCCGCTGTGCGAGCGGAACACGATCTAGGCCCGGCCGCTGCGTCCCGGGTTCAGGACAGCAGCAGCCCGGCCAGGGCCGCCGACATCAGGTTCGCAAGGCTTCCGGCCACCAGTGCGCGTACGCCCAGCTTGGCGATCATCGGGCGCTGATTGGGCGCCAGGCTGCCGGTCGCGGCCATCTGGATCGCGATGGAGCTGAAGTTCGCGAAGCCGCACAGCGCAAAGGTGACGATGGCGACGGTGCGCGGCGACAGCTGGTCGCGCAGGTTGCCGAGCTCGATGAACGAGACGAACTCGTTCAGCACGACCTTGCTGCCGAACAGGCCGCCGGCGATGCCTGCCTCGTGCCAGGGGATGTTGAGCAGGAACATCACCGGCTGGAACACGGTGCCGATGATCATCTGGAAGCTGAGCTCCGGATGGCCGAACCAGCCGCCCACCGCCCCCAGAAGGCCGTTGGCGAGTGCGACCAGCGCGACGAAGGCGAGCACCATGGCCCCGACGGCGACGGCGATCTTCACGCCGATCTGCGCGCCCGTGGCCGCCGCCATGATCAGGTTGGCGGCCTTTTCCTCTTCGAGATTGACTTCCGCCGCGCGGATCGCCGCCTCCTCGTCCGCCTGCGCGTCCGCATCCTTTGCGGCGATCGGCGCGTCCGGCATGATGATCTTGGCCATCAGCAGCCCGCCGGGTGCCGCCATGAAGGAGGCGGCGAGCAGGAAGGGGAGCGACTGCGGGCCGAGGAAGGCGGCATAGGCCGCGAGGATCGTGCCGGCGACGCCCGCCATGCCCACCGACATCACGGCGAACAGCTGCGATGGGGTGAGGGTGGCAAGATAGGGGCGGATCACCAGCGGCGCTTCGCTCTGGCCGACGAAGATGTTGGCCGCGGCGCACAGCGACTCGACCTTGGAGACGCCGGTCACCTTTTCGATGCCCCCGCCGACCCAGCGGACGACGAACTGCATCACTCCCAGGTGGTAGAGGATCGAGACCAGTGCCGCGAAGAAGATGATGACCGGCAGGGCCGAGATGGCGAAGCTGTGGCCGCCCATCTCCGGCCGCGCGAGCGGGCCGAACACGAAGTCGGTGCCCGCCTGCGCATAGCCGAGCAGCGCGGAGACGCCAGCGGCGGCGGCCTGGATCAGGCGGCGGCCGAAGGGCACGTAGAGCACCAGCACGGCGATGCCGACCTGCAGCGCGAAGGCGGCGCCGACGACGCGCAGCCGGATGGCCCGGCGGTTCGTCGAGATTGCGAAGGCGATCGCAAGGATCACGACGATACCGGCCACGCCGATAAGAAAACGGTTCATTCCTGGTTCCGGCCCCGTGCCCGCTCGGCAGGCGTAGTGATGGTCACGTCGAGCTTCTGGCGCAGAAGCGCGGCGGGACTATGGCCAAGCGGCGCCCGCGGCAACAGTCCTTTCGTCGTGGGACGTTCCATTTCAGGCGGTTGCGCGCATTGACCGACACGGGAAAGCGTCTAGCGTCGCGCGAATGACTCCCCATCCTTCCACCGCGGTGCCGCGGTCGTTGTTCGTGTTCTCCATCTTCTACGGCGGCATGGTCTGCATCGCAGGCGTGCTCGGCAACAAGCAGGTCGCCGTCGGGCCGCTCGCCGTCGAAGCGGGTATCTTCGCCTTCCTGTTGCTCGTGACCGTCTCCAGCGCCGTCGCGGAACTGCACGGCCGCGCCATGGCCAACCGCCTGGTGCAGTTCGGCTTCGTGCCGCTGATCTTCTCGATCCTGCTGTTGCTCGCCGTGCTGACGGTGCCGGCCGCGCCCGAGATGGAGCCGGAGCGGCTCGCGGCATTCGAGTTGATGATGCGCGCGACCCCGCGCATCTGGGGGGCGGGCATCGTCGCCTATGGCGTATCACAGACGTTGAACGTCACCATCTTTGCCGCGATGCGCCGCGGGGTGGGCAAGTTCCTGTGGCTGCGGGCGGGAACGGCCAGCGCCCTGTCCCAGATCGTCGACACGCTGATCTTCATCACCATCGCCTTCTACGGCGCGTTCCCGATCGGCCAGCTGATCGTCGGCCAGATGATCGCCAAGGTGGTGCTCTCGATCGTGCTGGTCCCGCCGCTCATCTACTTCTTCGTCGCGCTCGGCCGCTGGCTGGACGGGACCCGCGCGGAGCAGGCGGCATGAGCGACGACTATATCTATGACGAGGCGACCGGCGAGTGGATCAGCCCGGCCGACGCCGCCGCTGCCGCCCCGGCGGAATCGCCGAACGGCGGCGTCGAGGTGCGGGATGCCGCGGGCAACCTGCTCGCCGACGGCGACAGCGTGACGCTGGTCAAGGACCTGAAGGTCAAAGGCGCGAACCAGACGCTGAAGCGCGGCACCGTCATCAAGTCGATCCGCCTGACCGGCGACGCGCAGGAGATCGACTGCCGCTACGAAGGCATCAAGGGGCTCGTCCTGCGCGCGGAGTTCGTGCGCAAGCGGTGAGGCTCGCGCCGCTGGGCCTCTCTTGAGTACCCCGGCGGAGGCCGGGGCCCAGTTGGGATCGCGTCGGCGAGGGCGCGCCAACTCTCGGGAGCCTCCGCAACTGGGCCCCGGCCTTCGCCGGGGTACGCGGGTAGGCCGGGCGCGGTAGCCGTCCCTCAAAATCTTTGGCGTGTCGCGCGCTTGGCGCTACAGGCGCGCGCATGACCGACCATTCCCCCGATCCCGCGATGCTTGCCAAGGCGGAGACGCTGACCGAAGCGCTGCCCTATCTCCAGCGCTACGCCGGCATGACCTTTGTCGTGAAATACGGCGGCCACGCGATGGGCGATCCCGAGCTGCAGCGCGACTTCGCCGAGGACGTGGTGCTGTTGAAGGCGGTCGGCATCAACCCGGTGGTGGTGCACGGCGGCGGCCCGCAGATCGGCGCGATGCTCAAGCGCCTGGGCGTCGAGACCCGCTTCGTCGACGGCCTGCGCGTGACCGATGCCGCCACGGCCGAGGTCGCGGAAATGGTCCTGGCCGGCAAGATCAACAAGGAAATCGTGTCCTGGATCGCTGCCGCTGGCGGGCGCGCGGTCGGTATCTCGGGCAAGGACGCCGGCCTCGTGCGCGCCGAGAAGGTACAGCGGACCGAACCCGACCGCAATTCGGGCGTCGAGCGGCACGTCGACCTGGGTTTCGTCGGCGAACCGGTCGCGGTCGACCCGACGCTGCTCAACAGCCTGGCGCGCGACGGCTTCATTCCCGTCGTGGCGCCGGTGGCGCTGGGCGCGGACGGCCATACCTATAACGTCAACGCCGACACCATGGCGGGCGCGATCGCCGGCGCGCTGGGGGCTGCCCGCTTCTTCCTGCTGACCGACGTGCCGGGCGTGATGGACAAGTCGGGCGAGTTGCTGACCGACCTTCAGCCCAAGGACATCGCCGCCTTGAAGGAAGACGGCACCATCCGCGGCGGCATGATCCCCAAGGTCGAGACCTGCGTCGCCGCCGTCGGCGCCGGCGTGGACGCGGCGGTGATCCTGGACGGTCGCATCCCCCACGGGCTGCTGCTGGAGATCTTCACGCGCCAGGGTGCAGGTACGCTGGTGCGCGCCTGATGCGCACCGCTTCCGCATCCGGGCAGCGGGCGCTTGTCCGCTGCCGTCCGGGTAGGGTATCGCTGCCCAAGACCGTTTCGGAGCCGCACCGTTGAACGTCCTGATTCAAATCATCGACTACCTGCTCAACGTCCTGTGGTGGGTGATCTTCGTCCAGTTCGTGTTGTCGATCCTGATCGCCTTCAACGTCATCAACACGCACAGCGACTTCGTGCGCAGCGTGTGGCGGGCGCTGAACGTCATCACCGAGCCGATCTATCGCCCGTTCCGCCGGATCCTGCCGGACCTGGGCGCGATCGACCTCGCGCCGATGGCGGTGCTGGTGACCATGGGCATCCTGCAGACGATCGTGCTGCCGGCGCTCTACCGGGCGACGCTGCCCTACGCGATCTGATGCGGGGCGGGGCGGCCTGGTCGCCCGACAAGCACGGCCTCCGCATCGCCGTCCGGGTGACCCCGCGTTCCTCGCGTGAGGCGTTCGGGGGCAGCGATGCCGAGCATTTCGCCGCCCGCCTGACGGCGCCCCCGGTCGAGGGGGCGGCCAACGCTGCCCTGGTGCAGCTGGTCGCGCGCAGCTTCGGCGTCCCCAGGCGCGCGGTGACGCTCGTCGCCGGCGACACGGCGCGCGTGAAGCGGTTGCTGGTGGAAGGCGACACCGCAACGCTGGAACAGACGGCCGCGAGCCTCTATGCGACCAAGGCATGAGCGCTGACATCATCGACGGGAAGGCCTTCGCGGCCAAGTTGCGGGGCCGGGTAGGCGAGGCCGCAGGAGCATTTGCCGAGGCCGCGGGCCGTCCCGCGGGACTTGCGGTGGTGCTGGTGGGCGAGGATCCGGCCTCGGCCGTGTACGTCCGGTCCAAGGGCAAGGCGACGGTCGCCGCCGGCATGGCGAGCTTCGAGCACCGCCTGCCGGCCGACACGGACCAGGCGACGCTGGAGGCGCTGGTCGACCAGCTCAACGCCGATCCTGCCGTCGACGGCATCCTGGTGCAGCTGCCGCTGCCGCGCCACCTGGATGCCGACGCAGTGCTGCTGCGCATCGACCCGGACAAGGACGTCGACGGCTTCCATCCGGTCAACGCCGGCCGCCTCGCTTCCGGCCTGCCGGGGTTCGTTCCATGCACGCCGCTCGGCTGCCTGATGCTGCTGCGCGACCGGCTCGGCGACCTGTCGGGGCTGGAAGCCGTGGTGATCGGCCGCTCGAACATCGTCGGCAAGCCGATGGCGGCCTTGCTGACCGCCGACAGCGCCACGGTCACGCTGGCCCATTCGCGCACGCGGGACCTGCCGGCGCACGTCGGACGCGCCGACATCGTCGTGGCGGCGGTGGGGCGCCCGAACTTCGTGCGCGGCGAGTGGCTGAAGCCCGGCGCGACCGTGATCGACGTCGGCATCAACCGCGTCGAAGGCGGGCTGGTCGGCGACGTCGACTTCGCCTCCGCAATCGAAGTGGCCGGGGCGATCACACCTGTGCCAGGCGGGGTGGGGCCGATGACCATCGCCGTCCTGTTGCGCAACACGCTGGTGGCGGCGCACCGCCGCGCGGGCGTGCCGCTCGACGACGCCACGCTCTAAGATCGGGGAGGGCCCGCCGTGCTCGAGCTGTTCATCTCCGCCCTGATCACCTTCTTCGTGGTGATCGATCCTCCCGGCTGCGCCCCGATCTATGCGGGGCTGACGGCGGGGGCGAGCGGGGTGCAGCGCCGCAGCATGGCGATCCGCGCGGTGCTGACGGCGGCCGCGATCCTGCTGGTGTTCGCGCTGTTCGGCCGCGGGCTGCTTCATGCGCTCGGCATCAGTCTCGACAGCTTCCGCATCGCGGGCGGCATCATGCTGTTCCTGATCGCGCTGGAGATGGTGTTCGAGAAGCGCACCCAGCGCCGCGAGGACCGCGCCGCCAAGATCATCGAGACGCACGAGGTGGAGGACGTCTCCATCTTCCCGATGGCGATGCCGATGATCGCGGGACCGGGCTCCATCGCCAGCGTGATGCTGCTGATGGGGCAGACCGACGGCACCACCGCCAAGCTGGTCGTGCTCGCCGCCCTGGCCAGCAACCTCCTGCTGATGCTCGTCGCGCTGCTCGCCGCCGCCCCGCTGATGCGCCTGCTGGGTGCCAAGATCGAAGCGGTGATCACCCGCGTGCTGGGCGTGCTGCTGGCGGCGCTCGCCTCACAGTTCGTGATCGACGGCCTGCGGGCGAGCTTCTTGTAACCCGCGGCACCCTTTGTTGCGGTTCTGCTACACGCACGACAGAAAATTTCGCGGCCGACGCAACTTTCTTTACAGTCCGGTATTCGCGAGCCATCCCTGGGGAATGCGGGCGTAAGGGCGCCTGTAATTCCGATGCCCGGACCAGCGTGCGGGCACACAGGGGGACAACAAGTTGATGAGTTCTTCCACGAAGCGCACCGTCCTGCGCGGAACCACTGCACTTTCTGCTCTTGCTCTGATCGGCGTGACTGCGCCTGCATTCGCTCAGACGGCCACCACTGTCGCTCCCGATGAGGCCACCACGGTCCCCGCGCCTGCTCCGCAAGAGACGGCGACCGAGGAGACCGGCGCCGACATCGTGGTGACCGGCTCGCTCTTCCGTCGTACGGACGCGGAAACCCCGTCGCCCGTCACCGTCCTGAGCTCCGAGTCCCTCGAACAGCGCGGTATCAACACGGTTGCAGAAGCGGTGCAGCGCGTTTCGGCAAACGGCGCCGGCACGATCTCGCAGGGCTGGAACACCGGCAGCAACTTCGCGACGGGCGCAAACGCCGTATCGCTGCGCGGCCTGACGGTGCAGTCGACGCTGACCGTGTTCGACGGCCTGCGCATGGCGCCGTATCCGCTCGCGGACGACGGCCATCGCAACTTCGTCGATCTGAACACCATCCCGAGCGCGATCATCGACCGGATCGAAGTGCTGCGCGACGGTGCATCCTCGACCTATGGTGCGGACGCGGTCGCGGGCGTGATCAACGTCATCACCAAGAAGCAGATCGAGGGGCTCCACCTCAACGGCTCCGCCGGCATCTCGGATCGCGGCGACGCGGCCGAGCAGCGGTTCGACGCGACTTGGGGCTACGGCGATCTGAAGGAGCAGGGCTTCAACTTCTACATCAACGGCGAGTATCAGCGGAACGAGGCGCTCTATGCGCGTGACCGCGGATTCCCGTACAACACGGCGGATCTCAGCAGCCAGTGCGCCCCGTCGATCGGCCGCCCGGAAGTGCGCGACGCCAATGGGAACATCACCCAGACCGCCATCGCTCCCGGCACCACCACCTGCCGCGCCAATGGCATTCGCAACGGCTTCAACGTCGACGGCGGCTTCAACGGTCTGCTTTCCACCACCGTCCCTGTTGCACGTCCCGTGAATGATGCGGGTGCAGGCACCGGCCGTTATAACCTGATCAACGCCGCCGCGGGCTGCCGTGATCTTACCGCCGTCACCGTCCTGCCGAGCCAGTCGGCCACGGCAGGCTCGATTCAGTGCCAGCAGGATTTCCGGAACCAGTATTCGCAGCTGCTGCCCGACCAGGAACGCCTGGGCTTCGCCGGTCGCTTCACCGCCAACGTCGGTGATCGCGCGCAGGTGTATGCGATCGCCAACTATTACCAGACCAAGACGAAGACGCAGCTTTCGCCGCTCGGCTTCAACAACCAGACCACCCCGCCGGGCACCGTCCTGCTCAACCCGCTCTACCTCCCGGTGTATGTCTGCGCCGGTGGCGTGGGGTCGCTCACGATGCTCGACACCGGGTGCAATGCCACCAACGGCACGCTCAACCCGAACAACCCGTACGCGGCAAGCGGCCAGCGCGCCCAGATCCTGTCGCTGTACGACCAGCCCCGTATCATCGAGTCCAAGGCACGCGCGCTGCGCGGCGTCGTTGGGATCTCGGGCTCGTTCGGAAGCGACTGGAACTACGCAGCCGACTTCACTGCGTCGAACGTCCAGCTCGACATCAACCAGGCGAACTTCCTGATCCCGCAGCGGATCATGGATGTGGTCGCACGCGGCACGTACAACTTCGTCAACCCGGAGCTGAACTCGCAGGAGGTTCGCGATTATATCGCGCCGCTCAACAGCACCCGTTCGGAATCCGATCTGTGGCAGGCAAGCGCTACTCTGACCAAGGGTATCGTCCGGCTGCCGGGTGGTCTGCTCCAGGCCGCGGTCGGCGTCTCGTACCGTCACGAGTCGATCAACAACCCGAGTGCGAACCCGCAGAACGACTCCTCGCCGTATGATCGCTATTACGGTGTGAACTCGGTGGGTGCGATCGGCAGCCGCAACGTCCGCTCGGCGTTCTTCGAAATCAACGCGCCGATCCTCGAGCAGCTCGAGATCAACGGTTCGGGCCGGTACGACGACTACTCGTCGGGCCAGAGCAACTTCTCGCCGAAGATCGGCGCGAAGTTCACCCCGATCCGCGAGCTGGCGCTGCGGGGTACCTATTCGAAGGGCTTCCGCATCCCGAGCTTCAACGAAGCCTTCGGTCTTCCGACCACCGGCTACGTAACTCGGCAGCTCGACCGCAATGACCCGGCGCAGCTGGCGTTCATCAATGCGCATGGCGGCAACGACTATGCGACGGGTCAGTTCTCCGTGGGTAACACGACGACGGGTAACCCCAGCCTGGATCCGGAAAAGTCGACCAGCTGGACGGTGGGCGCAATTTTCGAGCCGATGCGCCGGGTCAGCCTGACGGTTGACTATTGGAACATCCGCATCGACGGCATCATCGGCGCTGCCGACGACACGGGCGTGTTCGAGCAGTACTATGCCAACAACGGCGTCGTGAACATCCCGGGGATCGCGGTTCGCCCGGGCATCGCGGACGTGAACTTCCCGAATGCGCTGCCGCACCTGGGCTTCATCGAGTCCTCGTTCCAGAACGGCGACTCCCAGAAGGTGTCGGGCATCGACTTCGGCGCGAACGTCGAGTTCCCGATCAACGACAACATCACCTTCATCAGCAGCCTGGAGGCGACGTATCTGCTCAAGTTCGAGCGGATCACCGAGTCCGGCAACGTCCAGCGGTATGACGGCACGCTCAGCCCGTGCGACGTTACTTCGTGCTCGGGTGCTCCGAAGTGGCGCGGCAGCTGGCAGAACACCCTCGTCATGGGCGATGCGTCCATCACGGCCACTGCCTATTACACCAGCGGCTACGACCTCGCGTCGATCGACTATGACGGTGTGAAGGGCGACTGCCTTGCCAGCATCGGCGCTTCGGTCGTCACCTATCGCGATGGCGTGACCCCGGTTCTGTGCGAAGGTCCGGAAACCTGGAACGTCGATCTGACGGCTAGCTACAAGATCAACGACAAGTTCACGCTGTACACCAACATCCTGAACGTCCTCGATCTGAAGGCACCGTTTGATCCGAGCGCTGCGTACAGCACGGGTCAGTACAACCCGGCATGGGCGGGTGCGAACATTCTGGGTCGCTTCATCCGCGTCGGTGCGAAGGTCGATTTCTAAAGAATCACCTCGACCCAACCAAGAAGGGCCGCCTCGGAAGAGGCGGCCCTTTTTTCGTCAGCATTGCCGAGCGAGTTCTCGCTCAACGCCCGCCCCTCAGTCGACCGTCAGCCGCAGCGCGCCCTCGCCTTCGTCGACGGTTACGGTCGAACCATCCCGGACCTCGCCCTTCAGGATCAGGTCGGCGAGCGGGTCCTGCAGGTAGCGCTGGACGGCGCGCTTCAGCGGCCGCGCGCCGTAGACGGGGTCGTAGCCCACCCGGCCCAGCCAGTCGCGGGCGGCGTCCGTCAGGTGGATCGTGATCTTGCGATCCGCCAGCAGCTTCGCCACGCGACCGACCTGGATGTCGACGATCGGCGCCATGTGAGCGCTGCCCAGCCGGTGGAACAGGATGATCTCGTCCAGCCGGTTGAGGAATTCCGGGCGGAAGTGCGCGCGCACCACGTCCATCACCTGCGGCTCGACATCCTCAACCGATTGGCCCTCGGCAAGGTTGGTGAGATACTGGCTGCCGAGATTCGAGGTCAGGATGATGATCGTGTTCGAGAAATCGACCGTTCGACCCTGGCCGTCGGTCAGGCGCCCGTCGTCCAGCACCTGGAGGAGCACGTTGAACACGTCGCCGTGTGCCTTCTCGACCTCGTCGAACAGCACGACCTGATACGGCCGGCGTCGCACCGCTTCGGTCAGCACGCCGCCTTCCTCATAGCCGACATAGCCCGGAGGGGCGCCGATCAGCCGCGCGACCGCGTGCTTCTCCATGAACTCGCTCATGTCGATGCGCACCATCGCGTTGGGATCGTCGAACAGGAATTCGGCGAGCGCCTTGGTCAGCTCGGTCTTGCCGACGCCCGTCGGCCCCAGGAACAGGAACGAGCCGAGCGGACGGTTCGGATCCTGTAGCCCCGCACGGCTGCGGCGGACGGCGGTGGAGACCGCGCGCACCGCTTCCGACTGGCCGATCACGCGCTTGCCGAGCTGCTCCTCCATGTGGAGCAGCTTTTCGCGCTGGCCTTCCTGCATGCGGTCGACCGGAATGCCGGTCCAGCGGCTGACCACCGCGGCGATATCGTCGGCGGTGACCTCCTCGCGCAGCATGGCGCCCTTGGTCTGGCTCTGCGCCTCCTCCAGCTGGCGGGTGAGGGCGGGAATGCGGCCGTAGGAGAGCTCGCCGGCGCGGGCGAGATCGCCCTGGCGCTGCGCCTGCTCCAGCTCGACGCGCGCGGCATCGAGTTGCTCCTTCAGCTTCGCCTCGGCGCCGATCTTGTCCTTTTCGCCCTGCCAGCGGGTGGTGAGCTCGGCCGATTGCTGCTCAAGGTTGGCGAGTTCCTCCTCCAGATTGGCGAGCCGGTCCTGCGAGGCGGCGTCGCTCTCACGCCGCAGCGCCTCCCGCTCGATCTTGAGCTGGATGATGCGGCGGTCGAGGGTCTCGATCTCCTCGGGCTTGGACTCCACCTCCATGCGGATGCGCGAGGCGGCCTCGTCCATCAGGTCGATCGCCTTGTCGGGCAGGAAGCGGTCGGTGATGTAGCGGTTCGACAGGGTCGCCGCGGACACCAGCGCGCCGTCGGTGATGCGCACGCCGTGGTGCAGCTCATACTTCTCCTTCAGGCCGCGCAGGATCGAGATGGTGTCCTCGACCGTCGGCTCGCCCACGAACACGGGCTGGAAGCGCCGCTGCAGCGCGGGGTCCTTTTCGACGTACTTGCGATATTCGTCGAGCGTGGTGGCGCCGATGCAGTGCAGCTCACCCCGGGCGAGCGCGGGCTTGAGCAGGTTGCCGGCGTCCATCGCGCCTTCCGATTTGCCCGCGCCGATCAGCGTGTGCATCTCGTCGATGAAGAGGATGATCTGGCCTTCGGCGCCCTTCACCTCGTCGAGCACGCCCTTCAGCCGCTCCTCGAACTCGCCGCGATACTTCGCGCCGGCGATCAGGCTGCCCATGTCGAGCGCCATCAGCGTGCGGTCCTTGAGCGTGTCGGGTACGTCGCCGTTGGCGATGCGCAGCGCCAGGCCCTCGGCGATCGCGGTCTTGCCGACGCCGGGCTCGCCGATCAGAACCGGATTGTTCTTGGTGCGGCGGGCGAGGATCTGGATCGTGCGGCGGATTTCCTCGTCGCGACCGATGACCGGATCGAGCTTTCCGGCGTGCGCCGCCTCCGTCAGGTCGCGCGCGAACTTCTTCAGCGCGTCATAGCGGTCCTCGGCAGTCGCGGTGTCGGCGGTGCGGCCGCCGCGCAGATCGTTGATCGCGGTGTTGAGAGCTTCGGCGCGCACTCCTGCGGCGGCAAGCGCCTTGCCCGCGGCAGTGTTGGGGGAAAGCGCAAGGGCGAGCAGCAGCCGCTCGACGGTGACATAGCTGTCGCCAGCCTTCTGGGCGACCTGCTCGGCCTGGTCGAGCACGCGCACCGCATCATTGTCGAGCCCGGGCGTCTGCTGCGCGCCGCTGCCCGACACGGCGGGGATCTTCGCCAGGGCCGCGTCCGTGTCCGCCACGGCCCGCCGCGGGTCGCCCCCGGCGCGCTCGATCAGCCCGGCGGCCATGCCCTGGTCGTCCTCGAGCAGCGCCTTCAGCAGATGCTCGGGCGCGATGCGCTGGTGGTTGAGCCGGATGGCGACGGTTTGCGCCGCCTGGAGAAAGCCCTTCGCGCGGTCCGTGAATTTCTCTAGGTTCATGACAAATCCCTGTTATCTTCGGGAACCAAGGTGGTGTTGCTTTTATGCAACACAAGAGGTGCGTGATGCTGACACTCGCGTTGTTGACCCTGGCTGCCGTTCAGGATGCGCCACCGCCGCCGTCGGTCAATCTGGTTGTGCCGGCCGGCCCCTGCAAGCCCACCATCGACGGCGTCGCCGTCACGCTCGACGGCCTGCGCGCGACGACGGCACGCTGGGCCGCCACCAAGCAGGAAGTGCGGTTCGAGCCGGACGCGAAGGCCGCCGAGACCTGCATGCAGGACGTGCTCAAGATCCTCGCCGCGGCTGGCGCAGGGGAGCGGTTCCCGATCGCGTTCGTGGACAACGAAGCCTTCACCGGCGTCGAGGGCGGCTGACGCCCGGCGCTCACGGGCGATCGCGAGGGGAGGGCGGACCCGTTTCGATGCTTGCGGCTGCTGCGGCGGCCGCTACTCTGATGCGGTGAAGTACGCCGCTGCTTCCCGTCAGCCTCCCGGCGCACCCCTGTGGATGCGGACGGCGGGGTTCGGCTCGGCGATCCTGCTGCATCTCCTGGCGTTTCTGCTGCTGTTGTGGCTGTGGGCACCGGTTCCGCCGACTGCGGGGCCCGAACAGCGCAGGCTGACCCTCTGGGAGCTTCCGCCTCCGCCTCCACCGCCGCAACCTCTTCTGCAGCCCACCGAGCAGCGCGTGCCTCAGCCGCAGGCGCCGCCTGCGCAGGAGATTGCCGGGGGCAGCCGGGGAGGGAGCCCTCCTGCTTCCATACCCGCACAGCAGGCTGTCGAGCCCCCGCCATTGCCCCTGGTGCCCGTGCGCCCCGCGGCACCCGCGCCCATCGCGGCACCGTCGAGCGGGAACGGCGGTTCGACGGGCGATGCCAACGGGTCTGGGGCCAGCGCCTCGGGAACCGGTAGCGGGAGCGGGGATGGCACGGGCGTCGGCAGTGGGCGCGGCGGGGCGGAACCTGCGATCACGGTAGCGCGCTGGGTCCGGCGCCCCGGCTTTCGAGAGTTGAACCCGTCGATCCCTTCAGAGGTCCGCAAGCGCGGCATCTCGGGCACGGCCTATCTGGTCTGTCGGGTCCAGAGGAATAAACACCTGCGCAACTGCTCGGTGCTCAAGGAGACGCCGGCAGGAAGCGGCTTCGGCGCGGCGGCGCTGGCGGCGTCGCCCAAGTTCCGGATCTATCCGCCGGAGGTGGACGGCAAGCCGTCCGATCTGGCGTGGGTGATCGTGCCGATTGAATATCATTTCCAGGAGTAAGGGGCGGACAACGCGCCCCTCGAAATGCCGGGCTGCGACGACGCGATGATTTCGTACGACGAGCCGCAGTTTTCGTTGTCAGTCAGTTCGTGAGCCCATAGGCTCGCGCTTTCCGCTCCGATCGCGAGGTTTCATGTTCCGCTCCTTCGCCTATGCCCTTGCCGCTTCCACTGCACTCGCCAGCGGCTCCGTCGCCTGGGGCGCGCCGCTTCCGGCGCAGACGGCACCGGCGCCCACGGCGCAGCTGCCGGCCGCACCGCTCGCGGAGCTCATTCGTCCGGTGGACATCCCCCACGAGAAGTTCACGCTGCCCAACGGCCTGACCGTGATCGTCCATACCGACCGGAAGGCGCCGATCGTCGCGGTCTCGACCTGGTACGACGTCGGCTCCAAGCACGAGCCCAAGGGCAAGACCGGCTTCGCGCATCTGTTCGAGCACCTGATGTTCAACGGATCGGAGAATGCACCCGGCGATTTCTTCGCGCCGCTGCGCGAAGTGGGGGCGACCGACTTCAACGGCACGACCTCGTTCGACCGCACCAACTATTTTGAAACGGTGCCCCGGGCGGCACTGGACCGCGCCCTGTTTTTGGAAAGCGACCGCATGGGCTATCTGCTCGGCGCGATCACCCAGGGCGTGCTCGACGAGCAGCGCGGCGTCGTCCAGAACGAGAAGCGTCAGGGCGACAACCAGCCCTATGGCCTGGTCAAGTACAAGATGACCGAGGGCCTGTTCCCTGCAGGCAGCCCGTACCATCACTCCGTGATCGGCTCGATGGCGGATCTGGATGCGGCGAGTCTGGAGGATGTGAAGACCTGGTTCCGCAGCCACTACGGCCCGAACAATGCGGTGCTCGTGCTCGCCGGGGACATCACCGCGGCAGAGGCGCGGCCGCTGGTGCAGAAGTATTTCGGCAGCATTCCGAAGGGGCCGGAATCGGCGCGTCCGGCCATCACCGTGCCGACGCTCTCTGCGCCCAAGGTCGAGACGATGCGCGACCGCGTCGCCACCACCCGCGTCATGCGCATGTGGGCGGTGCCGGGCATGGACAGCGCCGATGCGACCGCGCTGGACGTCGCGGCAGGGGCGCTCGGCGGGCTGGGCAGCTCGCGGCTCGACAATGTGCTGGTACGGCAGGAGAAGCTGGCGGTCTCGGTTTCCGCCTCCAACCAGACGCTCGCGCAGGCGGGCATGTTCGTGATCAGCATGGACGTGCGCCCGGGCGTGGATGCGAAGCTTGCCGCACAGCGGCTGGACCAGGTCGTGGCCGACTTCCTGCGCACCGGCCCGACGGCGGAGGAGGTGCAGCGGGTCGCCACCGTCACCGTCTCCGGCACCGTCGCGGGCCTGGAGGCGGTCGGCGGCTTCGGTGGCAAGGCGGTCGCGCTTGCGGAAGGCGAGCTCTATCTGCGCGATCCCGACTATTACAAGAAGCAGCTCCAGCGGCTCGCCGCCACGACCCCGGCGAGTGCCAAGGCGGCGGCGACCAAGTGGCTGTCGCGGCCGGTCTATGCGCTGACGGTGGAGCCGGGCGCGCGCGACGCCTATGAGGAGACGCAGGCGGCGCCCAAGGTCCCCGCCGGCAACGCCGCGCCCACGCCCGCGTCGGCGGAAGGTCCGGCAAAGGGTACCCGCGGGGCCATGCCGGCGGTCGGCCAGGTGCAGGACCTGAGCTTTCCCGCGATCCAGCGGAGCCGCCTCTCCAACGGCATCGAACTCGTCTATGCGCAGCGCACGGCCGTGCCGGTGACGCAGATCGCGATCAGCTTCGACGCGGGTGCGGCCGCGGATCCGGCGGGCAAGCTCGGCACCCAGGCGCTAACGCTGGCGGTGATGGACGAAGGAACCACCACCCGCAATTCGGTGGCGCTGGCAGAGGAGCAGGAACGCCTCGGCACCCGCATCTTCTCCTCGAGCTCGCCGGACCTGACCTACATCGGCCTGGGCGGGCCGAGCGCGAACCTTGCCAGCAGCGTGACCCTGCTCGCCGACGTCGTGCGCAACCCTGCCTTCGCTCCGGCGGAAGTGGAGCGGCTGAAGGCGACGCAGCTCGCCCGCATCGCACAGGAGATGACGAGCCCGGGCGGTCTGGCGAGCCGCGCGATGCCGCCGCTGCTCTATGGCAAGGATTCGCCCTATGCGAAGCTCGCCGCCGGCAGCGGGGACCCGGCAGCGGTTCAGGCGCTGACTCGCGACGATCTCGCCGCCTTCCACCGCGCCTGGCTGCGCCCGGACAAGGCGAAGGTCTTCGTCACGAGCGATCGGCCGCTCGCCGAGGTGCAGGCGGCGCTCGAGAAGGGCTTCGGCGACTGGCGTGCCAGCGGGCAGGCCGGGGTCAAGAACTTCGCATCCGCGCCCGTGCAGGCCACTCCCAGGATCCTGCTGATCGACCGGCCGGATTCGCCCCAGTCGTTGATCTATGGCGCGCAGCTGACGGCGGAGAAGGGAACCGACGACCTGCTCGCGCTGAACACCGCGAACGATGCGCTGGGGGGCAACTTCCTGTCGCGGATCAACATGGACCTGCGCGAGGAGAAGCACTGGTCCTACGGCGCCCACGGATCGGTGAACCAGCTGCCCAACGCGGTGAGCTATGTGATCTCGGCGCCGGTCCAGGCCGATCGCACCGGGGATTCGATCGCGGCCCTGCAAAAGGACGTGCGCGAGTTCCTGACCACCAACGGCATGACCCAGCAGGAGTTCGACCGGACGATCACGGGCGAGACGCGCGAGCTGACCGGCCGGTTCGAGACGTCGGACGCGGTGCTGAACGCGATGATCTCGAACGACCTGCTCAAGCGGCCCGACGATTATTACGCGACCATCACCGACAAGTACCGCGGCTTCACCCTGCCGCAGCTCAATGCAGCCGCCCGCAAGGCGCTGCGCCCGGACCGGTTCGTCTACGTCGTGGTCGGTGACGCCAAGGTCGTCCGGCCCCAGCTTGACAGCCTGGGGCTGCCGGTCGAGGTGGTTGCAGCACAGCCCGCAGCAAGCGCGCAGGGCAGCAAGTAGGAGAGCGTAGCATGGCAGATATCGACGGCAGCTGGGATACGGTGACCAAGACGCCGCTGGGCGAGCAGCAGGCGACGCTGACCATCCGGCAGGAAGGCAGCGGCTTCACCGGCACCTATTCCGGCGCGATGGGCTCGGTCGACATCGAGAACGGCCAGGTCGAGGGCGACACGCTGCGCTGGAAGGTGTCGGTGACCGTGCCGATGCCGCTGACGCTCGACTGTACCGCGCGGATCGAGGGCGACACCATCACGGGTGACGTCGGCGCCGGTGCATTCGGCAGCTTCCCGATGACGGGAACGCGCGTCGCCTAAAGGCGCAGCCATACGCGCATACGAAAAGGGCCCGCTTGCCACTTCGGCAGGCGGGCCCTTTTTCATGGATGCGCGATCCTATTCGACGATCACGACCGGGATGCGCCGGATCGGGCGGCCTTCCTCGGCCATTTCCTTGCGGAAATCATGTTTGGCGTCGGCGACCTCACGCCGATACTCGGCCCAGGCATCCTCCCGGTCCGCTTCGTCGTCCGCGCGCGCCAGGTCCTTGCGGAGCTCACGCTTCGCTTCGCTGATGTCGGTCTTGTAGTCGAGATAGTGGGAATTCGCGTCCGAGTAGATCGGCGCCCGGCTCCGATCCCCGGCGAGGGCGGGGGTGGCGAGCACGGTTCCGGCGGCGGCAAGGGCCAGCATGGTCTTGTACATGATACGCTCTCCTGATGGCACCTGCCGCAAACCGGTGTTGCCAAGCGGGAGTTCCGCTGTTGCCGCAAGCGGTGCCGTGGCTGCGCCGAGCCGAGGCAATCGGGCTTTACAAATGCAAAAGGCGTGATTGCCACATCTCGGCCACGTTTCGGCGGCTCCCCTGCCGCAGTTGGCGCGCTTTGTTCACCCCCGCGTCAGGAACTGTTGCCGAAAGGCCACTGGTTCCAACTGAGTGGCGCCGCGAAACGATCGCGGTGCAACATTCCTGATGCTGGCCGGTTAACGGAGCCTCGGATAGCCGGCGCACCAACGACACCGGATCCAAACGAGTAACAGAGGTACAGAGTATGCGTAAGTTCACGCTTGCGGCCGCCGCCGCCGCCGCCTTCGTCGCCATGCCGGCTTATGCGCAGGACGAGGCCCCCGATGGCTCGCGCGCGTTCGGCATCGATCCGTATGTCGCCGTGCTGGGTGGCTGGGAGCAGTTCGACAACGAGCCGAACGAAGCAGGCATTCCGGCTGCGACCCGCGGCCGTCTCGACGGCAGCCTGGTCCAGGGCATCGTCGGCTTCAACGTGCCGCTCGGCCCCGTGTTCGTGGGCGCCGAAGGCAATGTCGCCAAGGGCATCTCGGGCGACATCGACTGGGAGTATGGCGTTGCTGGCCGCGCGGGCGTTCGCGCTGGTGAGAGCGGCCTGATCTACGGCAAGGTCGGCTACCAGTGGGTGAACTTCGCAGCGTTCGGCAAGGACAGCCCTGACTATCACGCCATGACCTACGGCCTCGGCTTCGAAGTCGGCCCGAAGGACATCGGTCTCGGCGGCATCACCGACAACGCTGGCGTCCGCCTCCGCGCGGAAGTCACCACCTTCGGTGACGCCCAGAGCCTCCGCCCGATGGCGGGTCTGGTCGCGCACTTCTAAGCGCGATCGTGTAACTGCGTACCGGAAGGGGCGGGGTTCGGGAGATCGGACCCCGCCCTTTCTGCGTCCGGAGGATGCGAACGCCGGCCGTCCCCTGGCCGGCCGGGCAAGGGGGGGCTATCCTGCGCCTCATGAAGCTTCCCACCGTCCACGCGCCAAGCCTTGCCATTCACGACAGCAGCGCCCGTTTCCCCGTGCGCCGCATCTATTGCGTCGGCCAGAACTATGCCGAGCACGCCCGTGAAATGGGCAATGATCCCGATCGGCAGCAGCCCTTCTTCTTCTCGAAGCCGGCCGATGCGGTCGTCCCGACCGGCACGGTCATCCCGTTCCCCACGCGGACGCAGGACCTTCACCACGAGGTGGAACTGGTGATCGCGCTGGGTGCCGGAGGATGCGACATCCCGGTTGAAGACGCCGAGCAAATGGTTTTCGGCTGCGCGGTGGGGATCGACCTCACCCGCCGCGACCTTCAGGCGGTAGCCAAGAAGGCGGGACGTCCGTGGGACATGGCCAAGGGCTTCGACCAGTCGGGGCCGGTCGGCCCGCTTGTTCCCGGGCCGGTGCCGCGGGACGCCGCGATCACGCTCGCGGTGAATGGCAGCCCGCGGCAGTCGGGCAGGCTTTCCGACATGATCTGGGCGCCCGCCGAGATCGTCGCGATCCTCTCCACCTACGTCGAACTGGCGCCCGGCGACCTGATCTTCACGGGCACGCCCTCCGGAGTCGCACCCCTGAACCGCGGAGATGCCGTCGAGGCTGTTGTGGAAGGGCTGCCGCCGCTCACCTTCGAACTGGTATGAAGGTCCCGCGGGAGCAGGGCGTTTGCTCCCGCGGGATAGGCGAGCCCGAACGCTCGCCCGCCTAGCTCAGAACCGGAAGCGCAGGCCGAGCGAGTAGACGCGCTCCAGGTAGAGGACCTGGCGGGTGTAGGTATCGCCCGCATCGTTGAACTCGCGCGTCCGCTTGATCGGATTGCCCAGCAGATTCACGATGTCGAAGGCGAGGGTGACACTGGGGATCGGCGTGACGGTGGTCGAGAAATCGAGCTGGCCGCGACCTTCCTCGATCACCGGGCGGGTGCGCGGGGTGCCATCGGCACCCACGTCGAGTGCCTCGACGCTGTAGTAGCTCACGAAGTCCGACCGGTAGTTATAGGCGAGGCGCGCCGAGAAGTTGGGCTTCTCGTAGAGGCCCACCAGGTTGCCGGCCCATTTGGACACGCCGGTGAACCGCTGCTGCTCGCCCAGCACATTGGGGGAGCTTGCGAGACCGCTGGCGAGATCGCCCTTCGAGTCGATGTAGGTGCCGTTCGCCTGGATGCCGAAGCCCTTCATCCACTCCGGGATACCGTCGATGTCGAGGAAGCTGGTGAACGACACCTCGGCGCCCCGGAAGCGGGTGTCGCCCGTGTTTTCCGGCAGGTCGAGCCGCGACGGGCCATAGCCGATGTCGACCGGCGAAATCGCGACGCGGGAGATGAAGCCCTGCGCGTCGCGCTGGAACAGCGCGCCCGTGAGCGAGCCCGAACGAGAGAAATACCACTCGAGGCTGATGTCATAGTTGTCGGATGTGAGCGGCTTCAGATTGGGGTTGCCACCGGTGATGGTGCGCAGGTTGCTGTTCGGGGCGCACTGCGGCAGCGACGGGTCCTCCGTGCACTCGGGCGGGATCGTGGGGGGCGGGCCGACGGTGAGGGTTGGGTTGAGGTCGAAGAAGTTCGGCCGCGTCCGGGTCTGGTTGTAGGCCAGACGCAGTTGAAGCTCTTCGTTGAAGCGCACGCGCGCGCTCACATTGGGGAGGTAATCGGTGTAGTCGTTCTTGGCCGTCGTCGGAACGAACGTCGGCGTCGTGGCACCGCCGGTTTCGTCGCGGATGAAGCCGCTGATCCGGGTCTTGGTCTTGATCGCGCGCAGGCCGAGGAGACCATCGACGGTCATCGAGCCGCCCAGGTCGAACCCGTATTTGATCTGCGCATAGCCGGCGAGCGCCTTTTCGTTGGCGCGGAAGTTCTCGGTCGGGTTGAACTCCGGCGGGCCGGCGGGTGCCTCGAAGAAGTTTCGCAGTTCGGCGATATTGTCCCTGAGGCTCTTTGCCGACACCCCGGCGAACCTGCGGATCGGGAACGTGTCGTTATAGGTGAACGCCGGCTGCGTGGGTTCGACCGTCACGGGCAGGCTGGAGATCGGGATGCGCAGGTCCAGCACGTTGGTGCCGCCGATCGTGTTTACATACGGTGCGCCGCGGTCCCGCGTCGCATCGCGATCGTTGTAGCGCACGCCGAACTGGACGCGCTGCAGGAAGCCGCCGTCGAATTCATACTGCACGTCCCCGCGCGTCTGGATGTCCTTTCCGCTGACTTCCAGACGCTCCTGGAACAGGCCGCGCGCGATGAAGTTCGCGGGGTCGGTCACGTCGAAGTCGACGAACTCGAAGCTGGGGCCGCCATCCTGGCCCGGCGACTCGAAGACGACGTTGCGCGCCGGGGAGCTTGCGAAGGCATAGTCCAGGTTGATCAGGTTGAACGTGTATTTGCTGTCCGTGTAGGCCACGTCACCGGAGAGTTGGAGGCCGCCACGACGCCAGATCGCGCCGCCGCCGACCTGGAACGTGTCGGTATGGCCCCGGGCAGAGGTGTAGTAGCCGTCAGGGGCATTGGCACCCACAACGGTCGCGCTCTGGGCAATGTTGCCATTGCCTTCTCGGGTAGTGAGATTGTTCAGCTGGAAGCCGGCGCCGCCGAAGATCGGCACGAACATCCACTGATTGGAGTCCTTGCTGCGGAAACCCTGGTAGAGGCCGTCTGCGTAAATCTCCAACTCCGGCGTCGGCTTCCACTGGAATGCTGCGTTGGCCGATGGGCGGAAGCGGTCGCCGTTGCTGGTGAACCGGCCCTGCGCATCGGGATAGCGGATGCCGGCACCCGCCGCAGGGGCGTTTGCGGCAGTGGTCGTGCCGATCACGAGCGACTGTTCCCGCGTCGCATCCAGATAGTTCAGTCCGACATATGATGCGTTGACCAGCAACCCGATCTCACCCGCGCCGGTTTCCCAGCGATTGCTGACCAGCAGGTTCCCGTTCCAGGTAAGCTCGCTGGACTGTTCCCAGTTCACCCCGTTCAATGAGCCCGAGACCTCGAGCCCTTTGAAGTCGAACGGCTTGCGGCCGCGGACGTTGACCTGGCCGCCGATGCCGCCCTCGATCCGGTCGGCGGTGCCGTTCTTGTACACTTCCAAGGCGGCGACGGTGCCCGCCGGAAAGTCCTGGATCGCCACAAAACGCCCTTCGGCGGTGAAGATTTCGCGATCGTTGTAGGTGGTGGAGAGATCGGGCAGGCCGCGAACCTGAACCCCCGCTGCCTCGCCCGCGCCACGCGTCACCTGCACGCCCGGAACCCGCGCCAGCGCTGCCGAGGCGAAGGTGTCCGGAAGCTTGCCGATGTCCTCCGCGACGATGGCATCGACGATCCCGTCCGCATTGCGCTTGATCGCGGCGGCGCTTTCCAGGCTCCGGCGCACGCCAGTAACGACGATGGCGTCACCGGCGGCTTCATCCGGCTGCGTCGGCGTCGTGGCCGGCACCGGATCGGGCGTCGATGGTGCGGTGGTCGCCTGGCCCGCCGCCGGGGCCTGCCCTTCCTGTCCCCATGCCGCTGGTGCGCTCGTCAGCAGTGCGAGCACGGAAGTGGTGACGCAAAGACGCCTTCCCTTGATCATACATCCTCCCCAGGATTGTCATTATGGCGGCTTTGGCCGCTCGCTTAATGTCGGACAATAGGACGCCAACACTTGCGGATTTGCAAGTATCCAAGATCGTGTCGCTACAGGAAAACTTGGCTGTTGCTATTCTGACACAGCTTCACTGACGTCAGGGCATGGTATGAGTCCAGGCTGCGCCCAAGTGAGGTTCTTTTGATTGTCTCTGACATCAACGTTCAGTTCGTTTGAAACGGATAGACAAGCATCCAGCTTGAACCCAAGTCCGCTGGCCTGAAGCTATGAGGTAGCTAAACTCTCCCCATAGTTCGTTGGCCGTAAGGGGGCGAGGGAGGTGCTACGCCATGCTTGTAGGTCTTGCCGGGTCCCGCAGGAATATGCACAGCGATCATCGCATCGTCGCATTGAACTTGTCGCGCGGTTACCACGGGGTGAGAGGATCTTGTTCCGTGTCTTTAAAGGTCCCAAGCGTGGGGAGAACTCGGCCGGGCGTGGCGGCATAGCGTCGGCTTCGATTGCACCACTCGCTTCATGGTGCCGTCCTACGGAAGCTGCAATGGGCGCTGCGTTCGGGCGAGTAGGTGTGCGGCGGGGTGCTGCCCCCACTCCGCCGCACACCGCGTCGGTGGCAATCGGCGGACGTCGCAGCCAGGATGGTCCAGGGCGGGCAGGCCGTGGCCGCTAACTTGCCGCCGCCGCTGCGGGGGAGGGCTCGAAGCTTCGGCCGCAGGAGTATGGCCGTCGCGCCCGACTCGGCCCGGGAGGATGCCGCCGATCTCAGGGACGAACCTCCAGTCGACGTGGATCGTGTCCGCGCGCTCCCGGGGCCGCAGCTTCCCGCCTTGGCCGATCGTCCAGCCGCCGCGAGCCATATGGCACGGGGGGAGGAGCTCACCGGCAGCCTCAGGGCGACGGAGGAGGAACGCGTCGGTCGGGAACCGCCGCACGGCCGGGATCTGCGCATAGCGCCCCGGCAGTCTGTGTCCGACGAGCCATTCTGCCCTGCGCTCCTCCACGGGCTGCGCGTCGTCCACGTCGTCCGGCAGTTCGCGCCGGGCGTCGGCGGAATGGAGGATTATGTCCGGCAGCTCGCGCTCCAGCAGCGCGCGGCCGGCATGGGGGTGCGGATCGTGACCCTGGACCGCATCTTCGATCAATCGCAGCAGGCGCGGCTGCCGGCACGGGAGTGGATCGACCGGCTGGAGGTGCAGCGGCTGCCCTGGTGGGGGTCCAAGCGGTACCCGATCGCCCCCGGGGTGCTCCGTGCGCTCAAGGATGCCGATCTGGTGCATGTTCACGGGGTCGACTTTTTTTGCGACTTCCTCGCCGTCACGCGCGGGCTGCACCGCAAGCGGCTGGTGCTGTCGACACATGGCGGTTTCTTTCACACGCCCTTCGCGGCGCGGGCCAAGCGGCTGTTCTTCCATCACGTCACGCGGCGCAGCCTACGGGGATTCGCCGCCATCATCCCCTCCAGCGTAAGCGACGAGGCGCAGTTCCGGAGGATCCGGGCGGAGGGATCGGAGACCGTGGAGAACGGCGTCGACCTCGACAAGTTCGACGGCTGCGCCGATCCGGCTGCGCGCACCATGATCTATTTCGGCCGGCTCGCGCCCAACAAGGGACTGGACCAGCTGATCGGCTGGTTCGCGGAGGTGCATCGCCAGGACGCATCCTGGCGCCTGATCCTGGCCGGTCGACCCATGGGGGTGGAGCCGGACGCGCTTGCCGAGCAGGCCCGGCAGTCCGGCATGGCGGAGGCGGTGGAGGTCCACCCTTGGCCCAGCGATGCCGAGTTGCGGGGGTTGATCGGGCGCAGCAGCGTCTATGTCTGCGCTTCGGCCTATGAGGGATTCGGGATCGCAGCGGTGGAGGCGATGGCAGCCGGTCTCTATCCGGTGCTCAGCGATATCCCGGCCTTCCGGCGGACCCTCGCGCGGGCGGATTATGGCACCCGGACCTGCTTCGCTCCCGATCCCGCCAGCGTGGCGCGGACGCTCGCCGAAGTAGACGCGGGGCTTTGGGCGGCACCGGATGCGGACGAGCGGCGACGCCGGCTGGCTTCCTTCGGCTGGACGGGCGCGGCGGATGCGATCGGCGGCATCTACCTGCGTGCGCTGGGGCGAAGCCGCCGGCGCATTGGGCAGGTCTCGGTGACCGTGTCCTGCCGGCGTGAGTTTTTGCGCCGGATCGACCGGTGCCTTTCCAGCCCCGCGCGGCGTCCGCTGTTTGTCGCGTTCTGCAACGCCCACACGGCCAACACCGCGCAGCGCGACCCGGCCTTTGCCGCCGCGCTCGCCCAGGCGCTGGTGGTCAACGACGGGATCGGCGTCGACCTGGCAAGCTCGGTGCTGTTCGGAAGACCGTTCCAGGAAAACCTGGCCGGCACCGACCTGGTGGACCAGGTGTTGGAGCGGGCGGCAGGGAGCCTGCGCATCTTCCTGGTGGGCAGTGCGCCCGGCGTCGCGGAGCAAGCCGCCCGAGCCCTGCGCGAACGCGCGCCCCGGCACCGGGTGGTCGGCACCGCCCACGGCTTCTTCACCGATGCCGAGACGCCCGAGCTCATCGCCCGAATTCGAGCAAGCACCCCCGATCTGGTGCTGGTGGGGATGGGGCATCCGCGCCAGGAAATCTGGTGCGCCGCCCATCATCGCGAACTGGGGGCGATCACGATGGCGGTGGGTGCCTATCTCGACTTCCTCGCCGGAGAGGTCCGTCGCGCGCCCTACTGGGTGCGGAGGGCCCGGTGTGAATGGATGTTCCGGCTCGTCCAGGAGCCGCGCCGCCTGGCGCGCCGCTATCTGATCGGGAATATGCGATTCCTCGCGCGGCTGTTGCTGCAATGGTATCGTGGCGCCCGCATCTGACAGACCGGGTAGGCCGTGCCAGAGGTGCCGCGCTTGCGGAGCCGTGACGGGATCGAGAGGTTCAATCCCGCAGGTCCGGCGCCTGACCCAGGGCGCTAGCGTGATCGCACGTTCTGCCCCGCCGCGCCGACCGCTGGCGTCCGTGCCATCCCCGCTCCCGGTTCCCGAGGCGCTGACCCCAAAACCACTCGTATCGCCTGTCGAACCGCCGGTCCCGGTGGACGGTGCCCGATCGGGGCCGGGCCGCGGGGGCGCACGCGGATGGGAGCGTTGTGCAGGGCGGCGACAAGCGCGAAACCCGGCACCCGGCACCCGGCACCCGGCACCCGGCACCCGGCACCCGGCACCCGGCACCCGGCACCCGGCACCCGGCACCCGGCACCCGGCACCCGGCACCCGGCACCCGGCACCCGGCACCCGGCATCCGGCACCCAGCACCAGGAGCCAGGACCCAGGAACCAGGACCCAGGACCCAGGACCCAGCGCCCAGCCCCCAGCGCTCAGGGGCAACTCTGCTCCACCAGAGCGCGCTTCATCTCCGCGGTTCGGCAGCCGGCCTTCGTGACCGAACAGGCAGCGGCGGCGTCGAAACCGGCGCGACAGCGCGGCGAGTGGCGCGGTGTTCCGGCGGCGGAGGCACGACGCGATTAGCGGCTTCGAAGGGAAGGCCGGTGCGATCTTCCGGACAAGGACCCTTCGCACCTGGGCGTCCGCTGCCGCGTGGCGCCTTGCAGCCGGTGCTCAACGCGGCTGGATTGCGTTCTCCGGGCCGGACCTCACGAGGCGGGTGGCGATGGACAGGTAGAAATCGCAGACGTCCGCCACATCGTCGGCGGTGATGATCAGGCATTCCCCGACCGGAAACTGCTTGAGCGGTCCACTACGATCGGGTGCATCGGCCCAGCCGACCGTGAGCCAGGGAGAACCTGCTACGTCCCCGCGTGTCACCATCCCGCTGCAATAGAAAAGGCAGTCGCGGGCCCGCCCCAGCGCGCGGAGCCGCGCATGCTCGCCGCCGGGCTGCGCCGCGCTGGCCAGGAGCGCGCGCAGCTTGTTCGCGGTGTTGCGCTCCGCAGGGGAGGTTCGCTGCCCGGCTGCGATCGCCACCTCATCCACCAGCACGTTCAGGAAACGGTCGAGCTCGCGAAGTCCGTTGCCGATCACCTTGGCGCGGTAGCGGCCGAGGATCGGGGGCCGCGCCTGCAGAGGCTCGGCATAAAGGCCCGCCGCAAGGAAGCGGGCGCCCCGTCTCAGCGTGGCTTCTGCCCGGGCAAGTGGTGCGTGCGTCAGGGGAGTGCTCGACATTCGGCTGGTCAGCCGCCCGTAGCACGCCCGGCGATCGCCTGCTCGACCGCGGCAAGGCCCGTGTCGCTTCCGACCGCGAGGTCGAGCGGGCGGCCGTCCAGCACCGGATCATGCGTGTTGAGAAAGGCAATGGCCTCGTCACGGCCGCCGAGCATGCGGAACGCCATCAGGGTCACTCGACCCTGGCGGTCGGCCTCTTCCGCCGACAACCGCGGTGCCTTGTAGCGGCTCATGAACTGGCGGCGCTTCGGCCGTTGGGGCGATTCCGTCGGCTCCTCGGCCTTTGACGTTGCGACATCCGTGCTGAAAATGTCAGTCATCGTTCACTGCGCCTCGATGATCGGCGAGGTCGCGCCGAGGTGGACCCGCAGCGCGTCGATGCGAACGGCATATTCGCTTGCCAGACGCCGATGGGCGGAGCGTGCTTCACACCCTTCCGCCTCTTGCGCCCGCATCAGGGAAACTTGGTGGCGTGCCAGCAGGTAATTGAGATCCATGGCAGTCTCCGGCTTGTAAGCGGGAGCGCATGCGTCTCTCAGTCGAGGGCGCCTACGAAGCGGATTGCCACCGATCCCTTCAATATGGGGCATTTCGCGCGAAATGGAAGGTGCGGGCGCCTAGAACCAGAAGCGCACCCCGGCCGCGAAGGCGGTGTCTTCCACTTCGTCGCCGTCCTCCCGCGCAAGACGCGCCGTGTCGCCGAGCTTGCGGCTCCACGACACGCCAACATAGGGCGCGAACTCGCGCCGAAGCTCGTAGCGCAGCCGCAGCCCGAGTTCCGCATCGCTGAGACCGGAACCGGTGCGGGTCGCGGCCACGTCCTGTGCCGCGAAGTTGAGTTCCACGCGGGGTTGCAGGATCAGTCGTTGCGAGATCCGCTGATCGTACCAGCCCCCCAGCCGCCCGAGCAGGTCGCCCTTAGTCGACAGGAACAGCGCAGCTTCGGTGTGGAACTGGTAGGGGGCGAGTCCTTCAAGCCCCACTGTGGCATAGGTCCGATCAGGCCCGACGCCGAAGTCCTGCCGTACGCCCGCCTGCAGGTTGAAATAGGGGTCGATCGCACGCGAATAGAGCGCCTGCACTTCCGCATGCTCCATGTCGCGGCCGAAGCTGCCTTCGCCTTCGCTCTTGATCCACAGGCGATCGATGTCGCCGCCGAAAAAGGCCTCGCCGTCCCAGCGATAGCCATCCGTTCCGTTGCGTATCTGAACCTCGGTCAGGTTGAGGAGCACCTGGCCGTACCGCTGGCCGCCGCCCTCCTGCATCATCGCATGGTGGCCGCGCGCCATTTCCTCGGGCGGAAAGAAGCGGTCGGCGTAGCGGTCGCTCGGGACAGGCGGGGGCGGCGCATCGCCGGCGGGCAGGTCGGTGCCGACCGGCCCCGCCGGATCGGCCGCGGGCGCCGGCATCTGGTGGCCGGCGTGCGGGTCTGTCGGCGCGTGGTGCTGGATGGGAGCCGGGGCGGCGGGCGTCATCTCGTGTGCGCCATGGTGCTGCGCAAGGGCCGGAGCGCTGGCGAGGGTCGCGAGCGCCGTCCACGAAAGCACACGGATCATGCCGCTTCTCCCGCCGGTCGCACGCTCACGACGCGCATCATGCCCGACGCCATGTGATAGAGCATGTGGCAGTGGAACGCCCAGTCGCCGATCGCGTCGGCGGTGAAGTCGAAGGTGACGGTGCCGCCGGGCTGGACCAGCAGCGTGTGCTTGCGCGGGGCATGGCCGCCGTGACCGGTCACGAGTTCGAAGAAGTGGCCATGCAGGTGGATGGGGTGCCCCATCATCGTGTCGTTGACCAGCTTCACGCGCACGCGTTCGCCCAGGGTGAAGGGCAGCGGCGCCATCGCGTCCGACATGCGCAACCCGTCCATCGACCACATGTAGCGCTCCATGTTGCCGGTCAGGTGGACCTCGATCGACCGGCCGGGTGCGCGCACGTCGGGATTGGGCGCAAGCGCGACGAGATCGCGGTAGACGAGCACGCGGTGGCCGGCGTCCGCCAGCCCCTGTCCGGGCTCGCCAGTGCGGTCGACCGGCATCGGCGCGATGGTCTGGACGCTGGGGTCGCGCGCGACCTGCGGCGCGTTGGCGAAGTCGCGCATCCTCATGGAGCCATGCTCCATCGTGTGCGGCGCCGGTGTGCCGTGGCCCATCGCGGCATGATCCATGCCGGCGTGCCCCATGGCAGCGTGGTCCATCTGCCTCATCGCGCCGGGAGCCGTGCCTTGTGCCGGTGGCTCGGCGGCGGACGTGGCGAGCCGGGCGGAAGCGTTCTGCTCGGCGGTGGGATCGACACCGCGTGCGGGGGCGTGCTGCATGTCGCCCATGCCCATGTCCTTCATGGTCGCGACGGGCCGCGGGCGAAGCGGCTGCACCGGCCCGACCATGTCGGCGTGCGGCGCCAGGGTGGCGCGCGCCATGCCGGAGCGGTCGATGCTCTCGCCCACCAGCGTGTACGCGCGATCCTCCGCCGGCGTGACGACCACGTCGTACGTCTCGGCGACGGCGATCTGGAGCTCGTCGACGGCGACCGGGCGCACATGCTGCCCGTCCGCCTGCACCACCGTCAGCGGCAGGCCCGGAATGCGGACGTTGAAGGTCGTCATCGACGAGGCGTTGATGATGCGCAGCCGCACCCGCTCGCCCGGCCGGAATAGCGCGGTCCAGTTGTCCGCGGGGCCATGGCCGTTGACCAGATAGGTATAGGTATCGCCCGTCACGTCGGCGATGTCAGTCGGGTCCATGCGCATCGCCCCCCAGTGCAGCCGGTCCTTGAGCGGCTGGTCCTTGCCCGCGGCGAGGCCGGCGAGGGTCTGGCGCTGCCGGTTGTAATAGCCGGGCTCGACCTTCAGGTGCCGGAAGATCGCGTCGGGCGACTCGCGGCTGTGGTCGGACAGGACGATCACATGCTCGCGATCGAAGGCGACCGGGTCGGGGCCCGCGGGATCGATGACGATCGGGCCATAGAGCCCCATCTGCTCCTGGAAGCCCGAATGGCTGTGGTACCAATAGGTGCCCGACTGGACGATCGGGAATTCGTAGGTGAAGTGGGTGCGGGGGCGGATGCCCGGGAAGGAGACGCCCGGCACGCCGTCGAACTGCGCCGGCAGCAGCAGCCCGTGCCAGTGGAGCGAGCTGTCGACGTCGAGGTCGTTGTGCACGCGCAGGCGAAGCTTCTGGCCTTCGCGCAGGCGCAGCAGCGGGGCCGGCACGGTGCCGTTGATGCCGATCGCCTGCGTCCGCCGGCCGTCGATCGTCATCGTCTGCCGCTGGATGCGCAGCGTGATGTCCTCGCCCGAAAGCTCCGGAAGCGCGGTCCCGGTCGACACCGATTGCGCCCACGCTGGCATCCAGGCCGACAGCGCCATGCCACCGCCCGCCAGCGTGGCACCGCGCAACAACCTGCGGCGATCGAGAACCAGACTCATGCGTTCACCCTCATGCGGCCACGACTCTGCGGCCCTGCGAGCCCTTGCTCGCGTGAGGACCTTGGCGGCTGACACCGTGTCAGGGTCAAGCGGAAAGCAGCCCTTGACCCTGACATGATGTCAGTCCCCATCTAGGACGGCGATGGAGGATGCGATGCACGATCACCACTCGCCGATGACGGACCACGCGCAGGGAGGATGCTGTGGCGGAGGAGCCATGGCCAGGGACCCGGTGTGCGGAATGGCGGTGGATCCGGCCAAGACCGCCCATCATGCCGAACATCACGGTGTCGCCTATCATTTCTGCTGCGCCGGTTGCCGCACCAAGTTCCTGGCCGATCCCGACCGCTATCTCGGGGATGCGCCCCGCGCGCAGGCGCCTGCCGCGCCCGATGCGATTTATACCTGTCCGATGCACCCGGAGATCCGGCAGCAGGGGCCCGGCACCTGCCCGATCTGCGGCATGGCGCTGGAGCCGGAGGCGCCGTCGCTCGACGATGGTCCCAACCCGGAACTGGTCGACTTCACCCGCCGCACCTGGGTGTCCGCGGCGCTCGCGGTGCCGCTGCTCGGCCTCTCGATGGGGGCGGAGATGCTGGGGCTGCGGCTGGTGCCGCCTGCATGGTCGGCCTGGGTGCAACTCGCGCTGGCGGCGCCGATCGTCCTGTGGGCAGGGCTGCCGTTCTTCGAGCGCGGGTGGGCTTCGCTGCGCTCGCGCCACTTCAACATGTTCACGCTGGTGTCGATCGGGGTAGGGGCGGCGTTCCTCTACAGCCTGGTGGCGACGGTGGCGCCCGGGCTGTTCCCGTCCACCTTCCGCATCCACGGCATGGTGCCCGTCTATTATGAGGCGGCGGGCGTCGTCGTGACGCTGGTGCTGCTGGGCCAGGTGCTGGAACTGCGCGCCCGCGCCGCGACCGGCCGCGCCATCCGCGCGCTCCTGAACCTCGCGCCGAAGACCGCGCGCCGGATCGATGCCGACGGAGGCGAGACGGAAGTGCCGCTCGACGCCATCCTTGCGGGCGACCGGCTGCGCGTGCGTCCGGGCGAGGCGGTGCCGGTCGACGGGATCGTGGTGGAGGGGCAGTCGTCGATCGACGAATCGATGCTCACCGGCGAGCCCGCGCCCGTCGCCAAGGAAGCGGGCGCGGCGCTGACCGGCGGTACCGTCAACGGCACCGGTGCTCTCGTGATGGAGGCACGCGCGGTGGGCGCCGACACGGTGCTCGCGCGCATCGTCGCAATGGTGGCCGCCGCACAGCGCAGCCGTGCGCCGATCCAGGCGGTGGCGGATCGCGTCTCCGGCTGGTTCGTACCGCTGGTGGTGGCGATCGCGGCCGCGACGTTCCTGGTGTGGAATGTCGCCGGGCCGGAGCCGCGGTTCAGCCATGCGCTGCTGAACGCCATCGCGGTGCTGATCATCGCCTGCCCCTGCGCGCTGGGGCTCGCCACGCCGATGTCGATCATGGTCGGCACTGGCCGCGGCGCCCAGGCCGGCGTGCTGGTCAAGGATGCCGAGGCGTTGCAGGCGCTGGAGAAGGTCGACACGCTGGTGATCGACAAGACGGGCACGCTGACCGAGGGCAAGCCGCGGCTGACCGTGATCGAGCCCGTCGAAGTGGCCGAGGACGAACTGCTCGCGCTCGCGGCGGCGGTGGAGGCGCACTCCGAGCATCCACTGGCGCACGCCATCGTGGCGGAAGCGGCCCGGCGCGGGCTGGCCGTGGCACCGGCCGAGGGCTTCCGTTCAAAGACGGGCGCGGGCGTGACCGCAACGGTCGCGGGACATTCGGTCGCGATCGGCAATGCCGCGCTGATGCGCGACGCGGGCGCGGACCCGCGGCCGCTCGCCGCCCGCGTGGAGGCGCTGGCCCACGACGGCGCGGGCGTGATGCTGGTCGCGGTCGACGGCGGCATCGCCGGCCTGCTCGGCGTCGCCGATCCCGTCCGCGAGTCCGCCTCTGGAGCGATCGCCCAGCTGCGTGCCGAGGGCCTGCGGATCGTCATGCTCACCGGCGACGGCCGCGGCACGGCGGAGGCGGTCGCGCGCACCATCGGCGGCATCGACGAGGTCCACGCCGGGCTCGCGCCCGAGGACAAGGCCCGCATCGTCGGCGAGCTCAAGGCGCGCGGTGCGCGGGTGGCGATGGCGGGCGACGGCATCAACGACGCGCCCGCGCTTGCCGCAGCCGATGTCGGCGTCGCGATGGGAACCGGCACCGATGTCGCGATCGAAAGCGCGGGGCTGACGCTGACCCGCGGCGACCTGGCCGCGATGGTGCGCGCACGGCGGCTGGCGAAGGCGACGATGCGCAACATCCGCCAGAACCTCGCCTTTTCCTTCCTGTTCAACGGCATCGGCGTGCCCGTTGCGGCCGGCGTGCTCTATCCGGTCGCCGGCATCCTGCTGTCGCCGATGCTCGCCGGGGCGGCGATGGCGTTGTCGTCGTTCGCAGTGGTAACCAACGCGCTGCGACTGAACGGAGTGCGGCTATGAACATCGGCCAGGCGGCGGACGCGAGCGGCATCTCCCAGCGGATGATCCGCCATTATGAGAAGATCGGCCTGATCCCGGCGCCGCTGCGGCGGGACAGCGGCTATCGCGACTATGACGCGGCGGATGTGGCGCGCTTGCGCTTCGTCGCCCATGCCCGCGACTTGGGCTTTCCGATCGAGGAGATCCGCTCGCTCCTGGGCCTGTGGCAGGATCGCCACCGATCGAGCGCAGACGTGAAGGCGCTGGCGATTGCGCGTGCGGAGGAACTCGGCCGCAAGGCGCGAGCCCTGGAGGAGATGCGGGGCACGCTGCTCGACCTGGCGCAGCGCTGCCACGGCGACGACCGGCCGGACTGCCCGATCCTCGACCGGCTCGCGGACCCGGCCTGAACGCAAAAGGGGCGCCGCAGCGCGACGCCCCTTCGGTTCGGCGGACAGCCTGGAGTTACTCCGCGGCGACGCCGTTGTGGGAGAACATGTCGCTCTCGCCGGCTTCCTCGTTCGCGGCGGCCGGGCCCTTGGCCTTCTGGCGCTTGTCGAAGCTGTCCCAGACCTCGTTCCAGTTGCCGCGGGTCGCGCCCTTCGAATATTCGGTCGCGCGCTGTTCGAAGAAGTTGGCGTGCTCGACGCCGTTCAACAGCGGCGTCAGCCACGGCAGCGGATGCTCGTCGATCATGTAGATCGGCTTCATGCCCAGCTGCCCCATCCGCCAGTCGGCGATGTAGCGGATGTACTTCTTGATCTCCTTGGGGGTCATGCCGTTGACCGGGCCCATCTCGAACGCGAGGTCGATGAACGCGTCCTCCAGCCGGATCGTCGTCTGGCACTGGTCGGCGATGTCGTCCTTCACCGCCTTGGTCAGGCAGTCGCGCTCCTTGGTGAAGGCGTGGAACAGCTGGATGATGCCTTCGCAGTGCAGGCTCTCGTCGCGCACCGACCAGGACACGATCTGCCCCATGCCCTTCATCTTGTTGAAGCGCGGGAAGTTCATCAGCATCGCGAACGACGCGAACAACTGCACGCCCTCGGTGAAGCCGCCGAACATCGCCAGCGTGCGCGCGATGTCCTCGTCGCTATCGACGCCGAACTGCTGCAGATAGTCGTGCTTGTCCTTCATCTCGGCATAGTCGAGGAAGGCGCCATATTCGCTCTCGGGCATGCCGATGGTGTCGAGCAGATGGCTGTAGGCCGCGATGTGGATCGTCTCCATGTTGCTGAACGCGGTCAGCATCATCTTGACCTCGGTCGGCTTGAACACGCGGCCGTACTTCTCGTGGTAGCAGTCCTGCACCTCGACGTCGGCCTGGGTGAAGAAGCGGAAGATCTGCGTCAGCAGGTTGCGCTCGTGATCGGACAGCTTCTGCGCCCAGTCGCGGCAATCCTCGCCCAGCGGCACTTCCTCCGGCAGCCAGTGAACCTGCTGCTGGCGCTTCCAATATTCATAGGCCCAGGGATATTCGAAGGGCTTGTAGGTCTTGCGGGCGTCGAGAAGGGGCATGGGTCAGACTCCAGGAATTTGAATGGGGCGGGCGCGGCGACCGGTCATGGTGTCTGGTTCCAGGACCATTGCGCCGTCGCGAAGATGGCAAGGACGAGGGCGAAGGCCGCGAGCATCGTGCCGGCGATGCGATAGCCGTAGACCGCACCCTCGCTGGTGGCGGTGCGCAGCCGCAGGAGCAGCCAGGCGCCGGCCACACCTGCGACGAGTGCCACGCCGTACATGATGAACACCGCGACGGTCATGCGACCATCCGCCGCGACGTGCGTTGATCGGCCGTCACCAACCAAGGAGGACTCCCATGGCAGACCTGTCGGCCATCAAGGAACATATGGAAGTGATCGGCGCGGACGGCGTCCATGTCGGTACCGTCGACAAGGTCGAGGGCGACCGTATCAAGCTGACCAAGCAGGACAGCGGTGCCGACATCGAGGGTGTCGAGGAAGGCCTGCATACCGACCATCACCACTTCATCTCCATCGGTCTCGTCGCCGAGGTCGAGGGCGACAAGGTCCGCCTGTCGGCGAACGCGGACGTCGCGGTCACCTTCGAAGAGGAAGAGGACGGCGAGCCGCTCTGATTCGGATGCCGCCGCAGCGGTCCGCGATGCGCGGGCCGGTGCGGCGTTTCCGAACGTGGCGGAGGCTGCGTTCATTCCATCCTCGTCGCCCCAGCCGGGGCGGATCGGCGTCCCGAAGCTACGGCTTCCGGGACGCCTTCCTATAGCATAGCCGACGGGCGGCTGCGCGGCCTTACTGGCAGGCCAGGCACTCGTCGTAGTCGGTGCTCTCGCCGATTTCGAACTTCGGCGCCTCGGGCGTGTTGTCCGCCTCGACGCCGCCGGTGCCGGCGAAGCCTGCGCGCTGAATCGACTTCGAGCGCAGGTAATAGAGCGACTTGATGCCCAGCTCCCAGGCGCGGAAGTGGAGCATCAGCAGGTCCCACTTCTCCACGTCGGCCGGGATGAACAGGTTCAGCGACTGCGCCTGGTCGATATAGGGCGTGCGGTCACCGGCCAGTTCGAGCAGCCAGCGCTGGTCGATCTCGAAGCTGGTCTTGAAGCACGCCTTTTCGTCCGCCGACAGGAAGTCGAGGTGCTGGACCGAGCCGCCATGCTCGAGGATCGAGTTCCAGACCGCGTCCGAATCCTTCGACTTCTCGCGCAGCAGCTTCTGGAGGTGCGGGTTTTTGACCGCGGTCGAGCCCGACAGCGTCTTGTGCGTGTACATGTTCGCCGGGATCGGCTCGATGCACGCCGAGGTGCCGCCGCAGATGATCGAGATCGATGCCGTCGGCGCGATCGCCATCTTGCAGCTGAACCGCTCCATCACGCCCATGTCGGCGGCGTCGGGGCAGGGGCCGCGCTCGACCGCCAGCTGCATCGACGCCTCGTTCACCTGGGCGTTGATGTGCTTGAAGATCTTGAGGTTCCACGACTTGGCCATCGCCCCCTCGAACGGCAGCCCGCGCGCCTGGAGGAAGCTGTGGAAGCCCATGACGCCCAGACCCACCGAACGCTCGCGCTCGGCCGAATAGCGGGCGCGCGCCATCTCGTCGGGGGCGTTCTTGATGTAGTCGGTCAGCACGTTGTCGAGGAAGCGCATCACGTCCTCGATGAAGCGCTTGTCGCCGTTCCACTCGTCCCACTTCTCAAGGTTGAGGGAGGAGAGGCAGCACACCGCGGTGCGATCGTTGCCGAGATGGTCGGTGCCGGTCGGCAGCGTGATTTCCGAGCAGAGGTTCGAGGTCGAGACCTTGAGCCCCAGGTCGCGATGATGCTTGGGCATCGTCGAGTTCACATGGTCGGAGAAGACGATGTACGGCTCACCGGTGGCGAGGCGGACCTCGACCAGCTTCTGGAACAGCGCGCGTGCGTCCACCTTACCGCGGACCGAGCCGTCCTTGGGGCTCTTGAGCTCCCATTCGGCGCCCGCGCGCACCGCTTCCATGAACGCGTCGGGGATCAGCACGCCGTGGTGCAGGTTCAGCGCCTTGCGGTTGAAGTCGCCCGAGGTTTTGCGGATCTCCAGGAACTCCTCGATCTCCGGGTGGGAGATGTCGAGGTAGCAGGCGGCCGAGCCGCGGCGGAGCGACCCCTGCGAAATCGCGAGGGTGAGCGAATCCATCACGCGCACGAACGGGATGATGCCGCTGGTCTTGCCGTTGAGGCCCACCGGCTCGCCGATGCCGCGGACATTGCCCCAATAGGTGCCGATGCCGCCGCCGCGCGATGCCAGCCAGACGTTCTCGTTCCAAGTCTCGACAATGCCTTCCAGGCTGTCGGGAACCGAGTTCAGGTAGCAGGAGATCGGCAGGCCGCGGCCGGTGCCGCCGTTGGACAGCACGGGCGTCGCCGGCATGAACCACAGGCGCGAGATATAGTCGTACACGCGCTGCGCATGCGCGGCATCGTCGGCGTAGGCGGAGGCCACACGCACGAACAGGTCCTGGAACGACTCACCGGGCAGCAGATAGCGGTCGGTCAGCGTCTCCTTGCCGAACTCGGTCAGCAGCGCGTCGCGCGCATGGTCGACCTCGACCGGATAGGGCCGGGCGATCGAGCGGCTGTCGCGCGCGGCCGCAGGGGCGGGTGCGTCCAGCGTGGTCGTGCTGTCGCCTGCGCGATTGTCCTGGCTGTCCCTGCTGAAGTCCATGCTGCCCTCGTTCCAAATGTCTTGTTCGCGGCCTTGGCAGGCCCGATGTAGCGTCGCCGAACACGGCCGCAACCAGCCCGCGTGAGCCACCTGCACCGTCAAAAAACGCGGCTTTTCCGCCGCATTCCGTTCAAACTGGAAGCCTTCGCTGGATACCAGCGATAGCGCCGCTTCCCAGGCGCCACCACAAGACTTGGTGTCGCGCAAACCTCGGCGGCTTGCAAGATCGCTCGTCGCAGTGAATCCGGCGTTCATCGTTCCCCGGCGCGCGCGACGCGTGGACATTCCTAGCGTTCAAGCGAAAACCGCAGCCTCAAAAAATTTTCGCCTGCGCCCGGCAGCCCTGCCGGCCCCGTTGCAAGCGGTCGCTGCCGGCCTCAAGCTGCGTCCACAAGCTAGGGAGTATGGGATGCGGCGGGTACAAGGGGGAATGCTGGGATTGGCGCTGCTGGCGCTTGCGACGACCGCACGCGCGGAGCCGCCCCAGACGCCTCCCATCGAGGAACTCTCCCTCTCCGACGCGGCAGCCGCGCTGGCCGCGGGCACCAGCAGCGAGGCGCTGACTCGCGCCTATCTCGCGCGCATCGAGGCGATCGACCGCAAGGGGCCGTCGCTGCGCAGCGTCATCGCCGTCAACCCCGAGGCGCTGGCGCAGGCGCGCGCGCTCGACGCCGAGCGGCGCGCAGGACGCATCCGCGGTCCGCTCCATGGCGTACCGTTGCTGATCAAGGACAATATCGAGACTCGGGAACTGCCGACCACCGCCGGCAGCCTGGCGCTCAAGGACAATCGCACCGGCCGCGATGCGCCGGTGGTGGCGCGGCTGCGTGCGGCAGGCGCCGTGATCCTGGGCAAGACCAACCTGTCCGAATGGGCGAACATCCGCTCTTCCGGGTCGATCAGCGGATGGAGCGCAATCGGCGGGCTGGTCCGCAACCCCTACGCGCTCGACCGGACCGCGTGTGGCTCGTCGAGCGGCAGCGGCGCCGCGGCCGCCGCCAGCCTCGCCGCGGCGGCGGTGGGGACGGAGACCGACGGCTCGGTCGTGTGCCCGGCGGCGATGAACGGGCTGGTGGGGCTCAAGCCGACGATCGGCTTGGTCAGCCGCACCCACATCGTGCCCATCAGCCACAGCCAGGACACCGCGGGCCCGATGGCGCGCAGCGTGCGCGATACGGCGCTGCTGTTCTCGGCAATGGTCGGCAGCGACCCGGCCGACCCGACCACGCGCGACGCCGACCGGCACCGCACCGACTATGCCGCCGCGCTCTCGGCCGACGCGCTGAAGGGCGTGCGCGTGGGCGTGCTCCGCCCGGAGATGTCGGCACCGCTGGCGAAGCAATATGATGCGGCGCTCGCGGTGCTGCGCGCGGCAGGCGCGACCCTGGTCGACGTGACGCCACCCAAGCTGGACGGGCTGGGCGAGGCCGAGTTCCTGGTGCTGAAGGCCGAGCTGAAGGCCGACCTCAACGCCTATCTCGCGACCACGCCGCCCGCCGTGAAGGCCCGCACGCTCGCCGACGTGATCGCCTTCAACGCCGAGCATGCCGATACCGAGATGCGCTTCTTCGGCCAGGATACGTTCGAGGCGGCGCAGAAGATGCCCGGTCTCGAAGACCCCGCCTATAAGGAAGCGCGCGCCAAGGCGCTGCGGCTCGCGGGTGCCGAAGGCATCGACGCGATGCTGGGCCAGGCAAAGGTGCAGCTGCTGGTGTCGCCGACCTATGGCCTGCCGTGGCTGTCCGATCCGGTGCACGGCGACCACTTCGTGCCGCCCTCGGCCAGTGAGCTCCCGGCGGTGGCCGGCACGCCGCACCTGACCGTCCCGATGGGGCTGGTGCAGGGGCTGCCCGCCGGCTTGTCCTTCCTCGGCCCCAAGTACAGCGAGGCGCTGCTGCTGGGCGCCGGCTATGCGTTCGAGCAGCGCGGCCGCCTGCGGGTGAAGCCCGGCTATGTGGCGAGCGTGCCGACGGAGCGCGGGCTGGAAGGGGCGCGGTAGACGGCCTAGCGCGCGCCTCCCGCGTGCTCCTGCGCAGGCAGGAGCCCAGGACCCCGGGCGCGACCGTGCTTTCTGCTGGGCCCTGGATCCCCGCCTGCGCGGGGATACGGAAGGAAGTGCGACGAAGACCTACTCGCGCCAGCGGCGTTGCAGGCTCGCCTGCCATAGCAACACCAGCGGTACCGCGCCCAGCTCCACGCACAGCCCGACCAGATGCCCCGTCGACGGCGGGCCAACCTCGATCAGCGACCAGGCCCGTGCCAAGCCGCCGATCACCACCATCATCCCCAGCAGGCGAAAGTGCGCGGCTTGGCGCTCGATGGCGGGGATGCAGCTGGCAAAGCCCAGCGCCATCCCCAGGAACACGCCGGACAGGTAGCGGAAATGGCTGTCGAGGTCCGCGCGCACGGCGTCGTGCGCCAGCCACCCGGCCCCGCGCAGGATGCCGACGCTCGCCGTGGACAGTGGGATCAGGCACAATAGGGCCACGACCGCCTGCAGCAGCCGGCGCTCGGCGCCTCTGGTCACGGCAGCGGCAGTTCGAGCAGGTCGGAGCGGACGCGGATCGCGCGCACGGACATGTGGATCTCGATCAGGAAGCAGATCAGCCCGCCGGTCAGCAGCAGCATCGAGACGATGAAGGCCACCGCGATCACCTGGCCGATCTGGAAATTGCCCAGTTCGGCCACGAATAGCATCGCCACCACCAGACAGATCGCGATCGCGGCCATGACGACCAGATAGACCGCGTTGTTGATCATGCGGATACGCCCGTCGATCAGCCGCAGCTCCGCCACGTGCTGGACCCGCTCGGGATCGTCGCCGCGCAGCTGCAACGCGGTCAGCTGGCGCGAGCGGTCGACGATGCGGGCCAGCCGCCCGACCATCACGTTCAGGATCGCGCCGAGGCCGGCGAGCAGGAAGACGGGCGCGATCGCGACCTGGATCGTTTCCGCGACGGTGGAGAGGACGGGAGAGAATGCCACGCGCCCGTTATTCGTGGGCCGCCAAGGTTGCGCAAGCGAAATGGTGGCATCGGGCGCTGCCGGTCGAGCCGCACCGGACGATCAGATCACCTCCATCTTGCTGTTGTAATGGTGCCAGGCGAGGATCGCCGCGGCCCCGCGGTGTGGGCGCCAGCCTTCCGCCAACACCCGCACCAGCTTCTCGTTCGGGCGTTCGGCGTGGCCCAGGATGCGCCCGACCTCCACCTGCACCGCGAGGTCGCCGGCCGGCCAGATGTCCGGCCGCCCCTCCGCGAACAACAGGTAGATTTCCGCCGACCAGCGCCCGATCCCCTTGATGCGGGTAAGCGCCGTGATCGCTTCCTCGTCATCCGTCGGCAGCGCGGCCAGGTCCAGTCGCCCGCTCGCCACTTCGTCGGCCAAGCTGCGGGCATAGCCGATCTTCTGCCGGGAAAGCCCGGCGGCGCGCAGCGTCTCGTCGCTTGCGGCGGCGAGACGGGCGGGGTCCTCGACCTCGCCCAGCGCCTCCTCCAGCCGGCGCCACACGGCGGCGGCGGCATGGACGCTCACCTGCTGGCCGACGATCGTGCGCAGCAGCGTCGCATAGCCGGGCTCGCGGATGCGGGGCGGGGGATAGCCGACGCGCCCGACCGCGGCGGCGAATGCGGGCTCGATCGCGGCGAGGGCATCCAGTGCCTCGCGCAGCTGTTGTGCGCTCAGGCCCATGCCTGCATCCGAGCCCGTGCGCCTTGAATTTGGCGGCGGCGGTCGCCAATGCCCTGACAGCTGTTCTGGAGAAAATGCATGCCCACGCTTACCGTTACCACGCGCGAAGGAGAAGAACGCAGCGTGCCCGCAGAGGTCGGCCTGAGCGTGATGGAAGTGATCCGCGACGCCGGCTTCGATGAGTTGCTGGCGCTGTGCGGCGGCTGCTGCAGCTGCGCGACCTGCCACGTCCATGTCGACGCGGAATTCCTGCCGCTGCTGCCGCAGATGAGCGAGGACGAAGACGAGCTGCTCGACAGCACGTCGGACCGTGACGAACGCTCGCGCCTGTCGTGCCAGATCCAGTTCACCCCGGCCCTCGACGGCCTGCGCGTGACCATCGCCGCGGAGGACTGAGGCTAGGGCCGGAGTCCTGCGACGATCCGACGCGCGAGGCCCGGCCCCTCGAACACCAGCGCCGAGTAGAGCTGGACCAGGCTGGCACCCGCATCGAGCCGACGCTGCGCTTCGTCCGCCGAGCCGATGCCGCCGACCGACACCAGCGGCAGCTGCCCGCCTGTGAAGTCGCGCGCTTCGGCAAGCCTGGCGCGGGCGAGCGCGGCGAGCGGGGCGCCCGAAAGCCCGCCCGTCTCGCCCGCATTCGCCGACCGCAGCCCCGCCGGCCGCGAGATGGTGGTGTTGGAGACGACCAGCGCGTCGATGCCGCCGTCGATCGCCGCACGGGCCGCGACCTCCAGCCCGGCGCGATCGAGATCGGGCGCCACCTTCAGGAACAGCGGCACGCGTCGGACCGCCAAGTGGCGTGCGGCGTCGCAGGCGGCGATCAGCTCGCCCAGCGCCGGCTGTGCCTGCAGGTTGCGCAGGCCCGGCGTGTTGGGCGAGCTGATGTTGATCGTCAGATAGTCGGCGAAGGGCGCTGCCTTCGTGATGCCGGCGACATAATCCGCGATGGCGCTGTCGCCTGCCACCGATTCCTTGTTGGCGCCGACGTTGATGCCGAGCACGCCGCGGCGCTCGGGCATTCGGGCGATGCGGTCGAGCGCCGCGTCGAGCCCGCCGTTGTTGAACCCCATGCGGTTGATGACAGCGCGGTCCTCCACCAGCCGGAACAGCCGCGGTTGCGGATTGCCCGGCTGCGGGCGCGGGGTGAGCGTGCCGACCTCGACCGAACCGAAGCCGAGCGCGAAGAAGCCGGCGACGGCCTCCGCATCCTTGTCGACGCCCGCCGCGAGCCCGACCGGGTTCGGGAAGCGCAGCCCTGCGATTGTGACCGGCATCTCGCGGGCGGCACCGGGCGCGAACGGCGTACCGGCGGCACCCCAGGCAGCCAACATGCGGATCGTCAGGCGGTGCGCAAGCTCGGCATCGAGCGAGAACAGCAGGGGATGGTAGAAGCGCATCGCCCGGCTATGGCAGCGGCGGGAAGGGGGGTCAAAGCCTGCGAGTGTCCCGGCGCGGCCGGCCGATTACTGTGATCGGAACAATAACGCCGAAGAAGCCTTCGCGCCTGCAAAATCCGGTTGACCCCAAGGGTCGCTGCTCCCATTTGCAATTCAGACCGGAATGATCCGATTGGGAGCCATGCGACTTTCCAGCCTTGCCGACTATGCCGTCGTGATGATGAGCGCGACCGCGCGCCACTGCGGGGGCGTGGCGCGGCTCAACGCGACGCGGCTAGCGGAGGACACGGGCCTGCCGCTGCCGACCGTCCAGAAGCTGGTGAGCCGCCTGTCGGCCGCCGGGCTGGTGGAGACCGGGCGGGGCGCTGCCGGCGGCTTCCGGCTGGCACGGCCCGCGGCGGCGATTTCGCTTGCTGACATCGTCGAGGCGGTGGAAGGGCCGATCGCGCTCACCACCTGCGTCGATGCCGACCGCCACGACTGCGCGGTGGAGGGCAGCTGCCGGGTCCGCCCGCACTGGGGCGGCGTCAACGCCCTGGTTCGCGATGCGCTGGCCTCGGTCAGCCTGGCAACGATTTCTTCCTCTGCAGGCCCCGAGCCTGTTGAACCAACCCTTTCCCAACTGGACCCCGCGCTTCGCCCGGGTGCCGGAGTGCACGCATAATGGCTACCAAGAACGCAGAGGCGCTCGCCGCCGCCAACAAGAAGTACGAGTGGGGCTTCTCCTCGGACATCGAGCAGGACTTCGCGCCCAAGGGGCTGAGCGAGGACACCGTCCGCTACATCAGCGCCAAGAAGGGTGAGCCCGAATGGATGCTCGACTGGCGCCTGAAGGCGTTCCGCCTGTGGCAGACGATGGAGGCGCCGGACTGGTCGAAGCTCAACGTCCCGCCGATCGACTATCAGGACGCGTACTATTACGCCGAGCCCAAGGCGAAGCCGAAGCTCGGCAGCCTGGACGAGGTCGATCCCGAGATCCTGCGCGTCTATGAGAAGCTCGGCATCCCGATTGAGGAGCAGAAGATGCTCGCCGGGGTCGAGGGCGCGCGCAAGGTCGCGGTCGACGCGGTGTTCGACAGCGTCTCGGTCGCCACCACGTTCCGCAAGGAGCTGGAGGCCGCCGGCGTCATCTTCCGCTCGATCTCGGAAGCGATCCGGGAATACCCCGATCTGGTCCGCAAGTGGCTCGGCAAGGTCGTGCCGCAGCGGGATAACTATTTCGCGACGCTGAACTCCGCGGTCTTTTCCGACGGCACCTTCGTCTACATTCCCGAGGGCGTGCGCTGCCCGATGGAGCTGTCGACCTATTTCCGCATCAATGCGGAGAACACCGGCCAGTTCGAGCGCACGCTGATCGTCGCCGACAAGGGCTCGTACGTCTCCTACCTCGAGGGCTGCACCGCGCCGATGCGCGACGAGAACCAGCTGCACGCGGCCGTGGTCGAGCTGGTCGCGCTGGACGATGCCGAGATCAAATATTCGACCGTTCAGAACTGGTACCCGGGCGACGAGAATGGCGTCGGCGGCATCTATAACTTCGTCACCAAGCGTGCGCTGTGCCAGGGCAAGAACTCGAAGGTGTCGTGGACCCAGGTCGAGACCGGCTCCGCCATCACCTGGAAGTACCCCAGCTGCGTGCTGGCGGGCGAGAACAGCGTCGGCGAATTCTATTCGGTGGCCGTCACCAACAATCGCCAGCAGGCCGATACCGGCACCAAGATGATCCACCTGGGCAAGGGCAGCCGCTCGACCATCGTGTCGAAGGGCATTTCCGCCGGCCGCTCGGACAACACCTATCGCGGGCTGGTGCGCGTCGGCCCGACCGCCGAGAACGTCCGCAACTTCACCCAGTGCGACAGCCTGTTGCTGGGCGATCAGTGCGGCGCGCACACCGTGCCGTACATCGAGGTGCGCAATCCCTCGGCGCAGATCGAGCATGAGGCGACGACCTCGAAGATCAGCGAGGACCAGCTGTTCTACGCGATGCAGCGCGGGCTCGACCAGGAAGCGGCGGTCGCGCTGATCGTCAACGGCTTCGCCCGCGAGGTGCTGCAGCAGCTGCCGATGGAGTTCGCGGTCGAGGCACAGAAGCTGCTGGGGATTTCGCTGGAAGGCAGCGTGGGTTGATGCAGGAAGGCCCCACCCCAACCCCTCCCCTGAAGGGGAGGGGCTTTGAAAGTGAAGAAGGCCGTTCCCTGAAGGGGAGCGGACTGGAAACTCTTGCGACCCCTCCCCTTCAGGGGAGGGGCAAGGGGTGGGGCCTGTCCAAGCAGACCCTCGCACCGTTGCAGGCGCATGCAGTCACCATGCGCCGCGAACCCACCGAACCCGAAAAGCGGCTTTGGCGTGCGCTTTCCGGCAGTAAGCTTGCCGGCTTCAAATTTCGGCGGCAGGCAGTAATCGGCCGCTATATCGCCGACTTCCTTTGTCCGCAGAAGGCGCTGGTGGTGGAAGTCGATGGCGACACGCACGCCGAAGGCGTTGATGCGGTGCGCGACGCCTGGCTTGTCGCGCATGGCTACCTCGTGGTCCGCGTTCTCAATCGGGACGTGCTGAACAACATGGAAGGCGTGCTCACGCATATTGTGCACGCGCTGAACAACGCGCCGGATCGCTGGTCCGGCCCCCACCCCAACCCCTCCCCTGAAGGGGAGGGGCTTGAAAGATGACGATGCTCAAGATTGAAAACCTGCACGCCGAGATCGACGGCAAGCCGATCCTGAAGGGCCTTTCGCTGACCGTGAATGCGGGCGAAGTGCACGCGATCATGGGGCCGAACGGCGCCGGCAAGTCGACGCTCGGCTATGTGCTCGGCGGGCGTCCCGGCTATGAGGTGACCGAGGGTTCGGTGACCTTCGCGGGCGAGGACCTGCTGGAGATGGAGGCGGACGCACGCGCGGCTGCCGGCCTGTTCCTGGGCTTCCAGTATCCGGTCGAAATCCCCGGCGTCTCCAACGTCCAGTTCCTGCGCGAGGCGTTGAACGCCCAGCGCAAGGCGCGTGACGAGAAGCCGCTGTCGGGTGGCGAATTCCTGAAGCTCGCCCGCGCACAGGCCGATGCGCTCAGCATGGACGCCGAGATGCTCAAGCGCCCGGTCAACGTCGGCTTCTCGGGCGGCGAGAAAAAGCGCAACGAGATGGTGCAGATGGGCATCCTCGATCCCACGCTCGCGATCCTGGACGAGACCGACTCCGGCCTCGACATCGACGCGCTGCGCATCGTCGGCGACGGCATCAACCGCATCATGCGCGCGCCCGACAAGGCGGTGATCCTGATCACCCACTATCAGCGGCTGCTCGATTACGTGAAGCCGGACGTCGTCCATGTGCTCGCCGACGGGCGGATCGTGCGCACCGGCGGTGCCGAACTCGCGCTCGAGCTGGAGCGCGAGGGCTACGCGCAGGTGGCGGCGTGAGCACCCTCGAACTCCCGTCGCCCAAGCTGGAGCGGTGGCGCTGGGCGGACCTGCCGGCGCTGCAGCGTGCGGCCGAGAGCCCGCGTGGGCCCGCGCCCGATCTGGAATCCGCGCTGCTGCCGCTCGACGGCCCGCGGCTGGTGTTCGTCGACGGCGTCTTCGACGCGGAGCGTAGCGCGCCGGGGCCGGTGACCGTGGGCCGCCGCGCATGGACGAGCGAGCACCCGCTCGCCCGCTTCGGGCAGCTTGAGGGCTGGGCACTCGACCTGAGCCAGGAGGCGGTGGGCGATCCGATCCAGATCGTCCATCTGGGGTCGGGCGGCGACAATCATCTGCGCGGGTTCATCGCGCTTGCGGCCGATGCTGCGGCGTCGGTGGTCGAGACCTTCGTCGGCAGCGGCTGGGCCAATCGCCAGACCCGCATCGAGCTTGCGCGCGGTGCGCGGCTGATGCGGTCGGTGCGGCTGATCCAGGCGGACGGCTTCGTCTCGATCCGCGATGAGGTCGATGTCGGCCAGGCGGCAAGCTATGCCGCGACCTTCCTGGGTGCCGGCGGCATGAGCAGCCGCATCGACGGCGAACTCGTCGTCAGCGGCACCGATGCCTATGCCGAAATGGGCGGCGCGCTGCTGACCCGCGGCGAGCAGCGTCAGGAATGCGCGGTCACCGTGCGCCACGCCGCCGAACGCGGCACCAGCCACCAGACCTGGCGCGCGGTTGCCGCCGACCAGTCGGCCGCGAGCCTCGCCGCCCGCGTCGACGTCGCCCGCGGTGCGCAGAAGACGGATGGCGAGCAGTCGCTCCGCGGCATCCTGCTCCAGCGCACGGCGACGGTGAACCTCAAGCCTGAGCTGGAGATCTTTGCCGACGACGTGAAGTGCGCGCATGGCGCGACCGTGGGCGAGCTCGACAATCGCGCGCTCTTCTACCTCCAGAGCCGCGGCGTGCCGCGCCCGCGCGCCAAGGCGCTGCTGACCCGTGCCTTCGTGGCGGACTCGCTCGACCGCATCGGCCAGGAGACCGTGCGCGAGGCATTCGTGGCCGACGCCGACCGGTGGCTGGAAGCGGCGCTGTGACCGTGCTGGCCGACACCCGTCCGCTCGACGTGGTCGCCGATTTCCCGGCGATCCCGGCGGGCTATGCCTATCTCGACACCGCCGCGACCGCGCAGAAGCCGCGGCCGGTGCTCGACGCGATCGCGCGCGGCTATGGCGAGACCTATGCCACCGTCCACCGCGGCGTCTACCAGCGCTCGGCCGACATGACGCTGGCGTTCGAAGCGGCGCGGCGGCGGGTGGCGGACTTCATCGGCGCGCGCTCGCCGGACGAGATCGTCTTCACCCGCGGCGCGACCGAGGGGATCAACCTGGTCGCGCAATGCTGGGCCGGCACGCAGCTGAAGGCGGGCGACCGCATCCTGCTGTCGATGCTGGAGCACCACAGCAACATCGTGCCGTGGCAGATGGTCGCCGAGCGCGTGGGCGCGGCGATCGACGTCGTGCCGCTCACCGCCGACGGCCGCATCGACCTCGACGTGATGGCGCAGATGCTGCGGCCCGAGCACAAGCTGGTCGCGCTCGCCCATGTCTCCAACGTGCTGGGCTCGGTACTCGACGTGCAGCGCGCGGTGACGCTGGCGCATGGCGTCGGCGCCAAGATCCTGATCGACGGCTGCCAGGCGGTCGCACGGCTGCCGGTCGACGTGGCCGCGCTCGGCTGCGACTTCTACGTCTTCTCCGGCCACAAGCTCTACGGTCCCACGGGCATCGGCGTGCTGTGGGGCAGGGGCGAGCTGCTGGAGGCGATGCCGCCCTACCAGGGTGGCGGCTCGATGATCGATCGGGTGACGTTCGAGCGCACCACCTACGCCCCGCCGCCGGGCCGGTTCGAGGCGGGGACGCCGCACATCGTCGGCGTGCTCGGGCTGCATGCCGCGATCGACTATGTCGCGGGCATCGGCCTGGACGCGATCCACGCGCACGAGACGGCGCTGGTCGCCGCCGCCCGCGAAGGGCTGGGGCGGATCAACTCAGTCACGCTGTTCGGGCCGGAGGATTCCGCCGGCATCGTCAGCTTTGCGTTTCAGGGGGTGCATCCGCACGACATCGGCACCATCTTGGACGAGGAACGCGTGGCGATCCGCGCCGGCCACCATTGCGCACAGCCGCTGATGGACCGGCTCGGCGTGCCGGCGACCGCGCGCGCGAGCTTCGGCGTCTATAATTCGGCCGCCGATGTGGATGCGCTGGTGCGCGGACTGGAACGAGTGAGCAGGATCTTCGGGTAATGGACGAGACACGCAGGATCGCGGTGGAAGAAGTCGACACGGTGGACGCGCCGCGCAAGGCGCGCGTGGACGAGGTGGTCGATGCGGCAGCGGAGCCGCGCCGCCGCGACTATCTGGAAGGCTTCCTGGCGCAGAAGCCGGAGCCGGTGTCGGCCGGCGAGCCGGGCGGCGAAATCTACGACGGCGTCATCGCGGCGCTGAAGGAGATTTATGACCCCGAAATTCCGGTCAATCTCTACGACCTGGGGCTGATCTACGGCGTCGACGTGACCGAGGGCGGTCATGTCGCGGTCACCATGACGCTGACGACGCCGCATTGTCCGGTCGCGGAATCGATGCCGGGCGAGGTCGAACTGCGGGTCGGCGCGGTGCCGGGCGTCGCCACGGCCGAGGTCAACCTCGTGTGGGATCCGCCCTGGGACCCGCAGAAGATGTCCGACGAGGCCAAGCTCGAACTCGGCATGTTGTAAGGGACGAACGACAGATGGCCACCACCCTTCGCCCCCGTCCTGCCGCGCTGACGCTGACCCCGTCGGCCGAGCAGCGCATCGCCGACCTGATGGCCAAGGCGCCCGAGGGCGCGATCGGCGTCAAGCTCTCGACCCCGCGCCGCGGCTGTTCGGGCCTCGCCTACTCCGTCGACTATGTCACCGAGGCCAAGCCGTTCGACGAGCGCATCGACACGCCAAGCGGCACGCTGTTCGTGGATGGCGGCTCGATCCTCTACCTGGTCGGCTCGACCATGGACTGGGTCGAGGACGACTTCACCGCCGGCTTCGTGTTCAACAACCCCAACGCGAAGGGCGCCTGCGGCTGCGGGGAGAGCTTCACGGTCTGAAGGACGCCCCTTTTCCTAGAGAGGGGCGGTTGAATTTGCCCAACCGCCCGTGCTCCTGCGTAGGCAGGAGCCCAGGGTTTCAGGCGCCGTCTTTCGTGGCTCTGGGCTCCTGCCTGCGCAGGAGCACGGATGCGCGTCGGAAACTAGTTTGTTGCGGTCGCGCGGATTTCATCCACAAACGTCCGCTTCGGGGCACGCCTTCAGGGAAAGCACGCGATCAACAATGATCTCGTGCCCCGATAGGCCCATGTGGCCGTATTCTCCCGGGTACATTGTTTTTCGGCCGACGAATTCGATGATCCATCTCCGCCCGCGTGGACGATGCTCGCCGTCCACATAGACACGGCTCATGTCGAGCCAGATCGTCGCCGCCCGGGCTCGTTCGAATTGCTGCCGCCATCCGGCGGATTTCGGATCGGCGCGTGGCCATTCGGGCGGGGTAGTTCCTTCCGGTATGAACGCTTGTCCCTCGAACTCATCGACCCAAACGCCTCGGTAGCGCCGGGGGGCCTCCATCTTGTAGCATTGGTCCGTCGGGATTGATCCGATCGTCCCCGCGTCGATTTGGTAGGCGCAGGGGTACTCCCGCAACGCATGGCCAGCGTAGCGATAGCATCCATGCCCCACATCCGCTTCCGTGCACGGCTTCGTGAGCAGGCGTGCGCGTTCCTGATCTTCCGCGCGGGCGAATACTCGAGAGTCCGGAGGGTCGAACTGCCCGGCGTCGGCCGCGCCGGAACTCAGCGTCACGCAGGCGAGGATCAGGATCAGCCGCCGTGTTCGCATGTGCCTCCCCTTGGTGATCGGAAACCGCGTTGCCGCTGCGTCGAGTGCTCCCGAGGTTTGAGGATGCTGCACCATTCGCCGGACGCTCGCAACGGGCGCGGCGCCCGACCCCGTTACACGTCCCGACCTACTCCACCCGCTGCAGCCGCTCCGTTACCACCGGCGCGATGCGCGTGACCATCTGCTGCACGCCCTTGGCGTTCGGGTGCACCCGGTCGGCCTGCATCAGCGCGGGGTTGCCGATTACGCCGTTCAGCACGAACGGGTAGAGCACCGCGTCATATTCCTCGGCGAGTTCGGGGAAGATGCGGTTGAATGCGCCTGCATAGTCCGCGCCCAGGTTCGGCGGCGCCATCATACCGGTGAGCACCACCGGGATCTTGCGGCGCTTCAACTCGTCCAGCATCGCTTTCAGGTTCTCGCGGGTGGTCGCCGGCGGGATCTGGCGCAGCACGTCGTTGCCGCCCAGGCCCAGCACCACCAGATCCGGCGTGCGCTTCAGATTGTCGAGCGAGAAGGCGAGCCGCTGGCGACCGGCCGCGGTCGTGTCGCCGGACACGCCTGCGTTCACCACGGTGGCGTTGATCCCGGCCCCGCGCAGCGCCGTCTGCAAGCCGTCCGGGAAGCTTTGCCCGCGCGCCAGGCCATAGCCCGCGTAGAGGCTGTCGCCGAACGCCAGCACCAGCCGCTCGGGACCCTGGGGCACGCTCGCCGCGGGTGCCGCGGCCGCCTGCGCGCCGTTCACCGGTACGTTCGCCTGGTCGGCCGGAACCCCTTGCGCGCCCCGATCATCGCAGCCGGCGAGCAGCAAGGCTTGGAGAAGCAGCGTACCCGCTCCATAACGAAAGCTACCATCCTCCAATGCGATCCTCCGACATGCCCGAAACGAACCACGGCGATATGGTGATCGCCGCGCGTGATGTCACCTTGACCCTCGGCAACGGCGACGCCGCCACGCCGATCCTGCGCGGGATCACCCTTTCGGTGGCGCGTGGCACCAGTCTGGCGCTGCTGGGCGCATCGGGCTCGGGCAAGTCGTCGCTGATGGCGGTGCTTTCGGGACTGGAGCGGGCGACGGGCGGCAGCGTGCACGTGGCCGGCCTCGACTTCGGTGCGCTCGACGAGGATGCGCTGGCACGGGCGCGGCGGGGGCGGATCGGCATCGTGCTCCAGGCATTCCACCTGCTGCCCACCATGACCGCGCTCGAGAACGTCGCCGTGCCGATGGAACTGGCCGGCGACACGGATGCGTTCGCGCGCGCCGAGGCGGAACTGCAGGCGGTCGGGCTCGGCCATCGCCTCCGCCATTATCCCGCGCAGCTTTCGGGTGGCGAGCAGCAGCGCGTCGCGATCGCCCGCGCGCTCGCCGGCCGGCCGGAGATCGTGTTCGCCGACGAGCCGACCGGCAACCTCGATGCCGCAACCGGCGCTGCGATCATGGACCTGTTGTTCGAGCGACGCGCCGCCACCGGCGCCACACTGGTCGTCATCACCCATGATCCCGCGCTTGCCGAGCGCTGCGACCGCATCGTCTCCCTGGCAGACGGACGGATCGTGCGGGACGAGACCAAGTGAACGAGTGGCGGCTGGCCTGGCGGCTAGCACGGCGGGAACTGCACGGGCGGTTCCGCGGCTTGCGCCTGCTGCTGGTGTGCATGTTCCTGGGCGTGGGCGCGCTGGCGGCGATCGGCAGCCTGTCGGCCGCGATCGACGGCGAGCTCAAGGCGCGCGGCGCGGCGATCCTGGGCGGCGACGTCGAGTTCGCCACCTCGCAACGTGCCGCGACCGACGCGGAACGCGCAGCCTTTGCCCGATTTGGCAGGGTTTCCGAAACGACCGGCATGCAGGCGATGGCGGTGCGGGAAGGCGGTGCCGAGAGCCCCCAGACGGTGCCGGTTACGCTCAAGGCGGTGGATCGCAACTACCCGCTCTACGGCAGCCTGCGCCTCGCCGATGGCAGCATCGCCCATCCCGCCGATCCGACGCGCGTCTGGATCGCCCCCGGCCTTGCGGAGCGGTTGCGCGTCGGCGTGGGGCAGCAGCTGCGCCTGGGAAGCGCCCGCTTCACCATCGCCGGCATCATCGCCGACGAGCCCGACCGGCTGGGGGAGGGGTTCACCCTCGGCCCCGTCGCGATCGTCTCGCTGGAGGGTGTCGCCCGCACCGGCCTGATCCAGCCGGGCAGCCTCTACGAGACCAAGTACCGGATCGCGCTCCCCGCCGATCGCGCGCCCGAGGCGGCGTCGGAGGCGATCAAGGCAGCCTTCCCCGATGGCGGATGGGAGGCGAAGACCCGCGATCGCGCCTCGCCGGGCGCAGCGCGCTTCCTGGACCGCATGGGCCAGTTCCTGGTGCTGGTGGGGCTTGCGGCGCTCGCCATCGCCGGGATCGGCGTCGGCAACGGCGTGGGCTCCTATCTGGCCACCCGCCGCGGCAGCATCGCCGCGTTGAAGGTGCTGGGCGCGACCTCGGGCGGCATCGCGCGCGTGTACCTGCTTCAGGTCGCGGTGGTCGCGGGCGTCGGCATCCTGCTGGGGTTGGTGGCGGGCATCGCCGCCGTGCCGCTGATCCTGTGGGTGGCGGGCGACGTGCTGCCGGTGGCACCGGAGTTTGCGATCCATCCGGCACCGCTGGCGCTCGCCGCCGGCTATGGCCTGCTGACCGCGCTCGCCTTCACCGCGCCGCCGCTGGTTCAGGCAGGCACCGTGCCCGCCGCGGGCCTGCTGCGCGGCAGCCTCGATCTGCGGCGCGCGCCCTGGCGGCGGGTGCTGCCGTGGACGGGCGGGGCAGGGCTCCTGGTGGTCGCGATCGCGGTCGCCACTGCCGAGCAGCCGTGGTTCACCGCCAGCTTCCTCGCCACCATCGCCGGCACGCTGCTGCTGCTCGCGGCCTTCGGCTGGGGCGTGCGCTGGCTCGCCGCGCGCTTGCCGCGGCCGCGTGGCCCGCTGCTGCGGCTGGCGCTCACCGGGCTCCACCAGCCGGGCGCGCGTACGGTCACGCTGGTGGTGGCGCTGGGGCTCGGCCTCACGCTGTTCGTGCTGCTGGCGGCGATCCGCACCAGCATCGACGCGAACATTCGCGAGACCATCCCGCAAAAGGCGCCGGCGCTGTTCGCGCTCGACGTGCCCCGCGACCAGGTTGATCTGTTCCGCCGCACGGTCACCGGCGTTGCGCCCCAGGCAGAGCTGCGGATGGTCCCGCTGATGCGCGGCACGATCACCGCTTATGCCGGGACGCGCGTCGCCGACCTCGAGACCCTGCCGGAAGGTGCCTGGGCGCTTCGGGGCGAGCGTGGCCTCACCTATTCGGAGACGCTTCCGGAGGGCAACGAACTGGTGGAGGGCACATGGTGGCCGGCCGGCTATGCCGGCCCGCCGCTGGTGTCGCTCGACGTCGATCTCGCGCGCGCCTTGGACCTCAAGATCGGCGATCCGATCCGCTATTCGGTGCTCGGCGTCGAGCGGGAGGCGCGCGTCGCCTCCTTCCGCCGCATCCACTGGGACAGCCTCGGCTTCAACTTCGTGATGGTGTTCAGCCCCAACGCCATTTCCGACGTGCCGCACAACCTGGCCGCAACGATCGACCTGGCGAAGGGGCAGGAAGGGGCGGTCACCCGTGCGCTGCTGCCGCGCTTCCCCTCCGTCTCGGTGGTGGAGGTGCGCGGCGTCGTGGAGCAGGTGCGCACGATCGTCAGCCAGATGGCGACCGCCATCGCCGCGGCGGCCTCCGTCGCGATCCTTGCGGGCATCGCCGTGCTGATCGGCGCGATCGCCGCGGCGCGGGAGGCGCGCACCTATGACGGCGTGATCCTGAAGACGCTGGGCGCCACGCGGGCGCAGGTGCTGGCGGTGCAGGCGCTCGAATATGCGTTGCTGAGTGCTGCCATCGCGGCCCTGGCGCTGGCGCTCGGCCTAGTGGGCGCCTGGTACGTGGTGGTGGAGGTCTTCGCGTTCGAATGGCTGCCGGATTATCCGGCCGTGTTGGGAACGCTTGCGGTCGGGGCGGGGGTGACGCTGGTCATCGGCATCCTGGGCGCGCTTCCGATCCTGGGCATTCGCCCGGCACGCGCCTTGCGTCAGCTCTAGCCGTGGGCGCTAAGTTGCTTATATGACGGGAATTATGAAAGCCGCGCTTTGCTGTTCCGGACGGGGTCGTCCCCGCGAATTTGATGTCGAGGAAGCCTTGGCCGCCGCGCTGCGGGTGTTCTGGAGCAAGGGCTATGAGGGCGCTTCGCTGTCCGACCTGACGGAGGCGATGGGGATCACGCGCCCGAGCCTCTATGCCGCCTTCGGCAACAAGGAGTCGCTGTTCCGCAAGGCGCTCGACCTCTACGAGCGCGAAAAGCTCAGCTATATCAGCGTCGCGCTGGAAGCGCCGACCGCACGCGAAGTTGCCGAGCGGCTGTTGCGCGGCGCGGTCGAAAGCCATGCGAGCACCTCCGGGCCGCGCGGCTGCCTGGGCGTGATCAGCTCGGTCGCCTGCGGAGCGGACGCGGAGTCGATCCGTGAGGAAGTCCTGAAGCGGCGCGCCTCTTCCCAGGCCGCGCTGGTCGCCCGTTTCGAGCGCGCGAAGGCCGAGGGGGACCTGCCCGCGCACGTCGATCCGCAGGGTCTTACCGCCTATCTGGTGGCTATCCTCCAGGGCATGACGGTGCAGGCGGGCGCGGGTGCCAGCAGCGAGGCGTTGAACGCGTTGGTGGATACCAGCCTGGCGATGTGGCCGAGCGCCTGAACGCTGGGTTTCGCTAAAAACTACCAACGGGTACAAATATCCCGTTGACGGCTCGAGTCGCCTTCTGTACCGGTCAGTAGGTATAGAGGGCACGACGACGGCACCGCCGTGGACCTGCCCATCCGAGATCGAGGGAAGGCCATGGGCTATCTGACATTCAGCGAGTTGGGCGGCGCTGCCGCTGCGAAGGCGGCGGCGGCTCCGATCGTACCGCAGGCCGATCCGGTGCCGGTCCAGGCCGGGCTGTCGCCGCTCGAATGGTCGGTCGTGGCGATCGCCCGCAACGAACGTCTGGGAAGCCTTCGCCAGCCGGGCCCGGTCCTGACGGCGCTGGGGTCGCTGTTCGGCGCCCGCCCGCGCCTGCCGCTCGCCGATCCCAAGCTGGAGGCGTTGCGCCGCCTGTCGGTGCTTGCCTGGCATCGCGGCGACAACCTGCCCAAGTCCGAGATCGCCCGCTTCTTCTCCGCAGGGTTCAGCACGCATCAGTTCGAAACGCTGCTGACCAGCATCGGCCGCGGCCGGCTGGCGAACACGCGCACCCGCGCCGCCTGAGACGCGCGCGACTTCCGTTCCCTCCCGACCAGTCCCCCTTGGGCGGTCCGTCTTCCGGCGGGCCGCCCGATTTTTATGCAGGCAGAACGCTCCATCCCGGGGTGGCCGAAGATGAACGGTGTCGGCGCACTTGCGACAATCGGCGACACAAAAGCGGTGTTGCTGACACGATCCAGCGACGGTGCGGCCCCAAATTGCTTCTCGACCGGACGAAGGTCGGATTTGAGGAGTGTAGCCATGAAGAAGATCGCACTGATGATCGCGGGCCTGGGGATCGCCGCGACCGCGCTGCCCGCCGCCGCGAGCGCGGCGCCGTGGCAGAACATCAACCAACGCCAGGCAACCGTCGAGCAGCGCATCGACCAAGGCGTGCGCAGCGGCCGCCTCGATCGTCGCGAGGCCACTCGCCTCCGCGCCGAGTACCGCCAGATCGCGCAGCTCGAGAACCGCTATCGCCGCAGCGGCGGTGGCCTCTCGGTGGGCGAGCGGCGTGACCTCGACCAGCGGCTCGACCGGCTGATGGCACGCACCAAGTATCAGAAGCATGATCGTCAGGGATATCACGGCCCCCGCCGCTGAGCCCGACGATCACGAACCAGGACGCCTCGCCGGCAACGGCGGGGCGTCGTTCGTTTCAGCGCAACGGCTTGCCCGAGTCCTTCCACCGGTCGAGCACCGTCGATTCCGGCAGCTTGTTTTCGGCCGCGGGCGGCGCCGGAGTGGGTGCGGGGCGCACTTCGGGCGCGTCGGTGCCCGGCTGGGGCGTCGAGGGCGGAGGTGCGCCCGCAGCGGTTTCCGGAAGCGGGAGCGGGTCGAGCGGCGAGGGCAGGTGCGGCCCCGGCGGGGGCTCGCGCCCGGCATAGCGGTCGCTGAACGCATCGGCCGTCCCCCACCAGCCCTTCCAGCGGTGGAAGAAGTGTGCACCGAACGCACCCGTCATCACCAGCGACCGGTTCCACGCCGGGGTGACGGCATAGGTGTGATAGTGGGTGGCGAGCCCCACCGGCGCGAACACCGCGCCGGTCAGCGCCTGTGCCGCGACGCGCCGCGCGCGTGCCCAGGCGGCGGGGACGCGCTGCCGGGCCATAGCGCCGTCGCAGGCGAAGCTGAACTGGCAGCCGCGCCGCTCCGAACCCTGGTAGACCACGCCGCACACGGTTGCCGGGAAGGCAGGATGACGCACGCGATTGAGCACCACCTGCGCCACCGCGCGCTGCCCGTCGTCGGGCTCGTTCGCCGCCTCGTAATAGACCGCTGCCGTGAGGCATTCGAGCGCACGCGCCTGGTCGAGCACGCTGCCGCGCGCGCGAAAGGGGCGGGCGGGCACGATCGACCCGTCTCCCTCCATGGCGGCGAGCGCGGGGATCGGCAGGTCCGGCAGCGGCGCGGTGCCGGTGGTGCCGGCCTGCGGTGCCGCGAGCGCGCCGGAGAAGGGCGGCGCCTCCCCCCGCGCACTGCTGCGCGGGGGCAGGGGCATGCGCCGGGCGGCGGCGCGCTGCTGCTGGTCGAGCGCGATGCTTCCGGCGTGCAGCGAGAAGGCGAGGGCGGCAACGACGACCGCCGTTACCGCGACGTGCCGCCTCCGCAGGCGTCCCAGGCGCGGCACCCTCACTCCCTGGCCTCGTTCCCGGTCAGCGCGTCAGCTTCGGCGTGTCGAGGTCGAGCGCGCTGGCCGGGATCACCTCGGCCTGCGGGTAGCGCTGGCGAAGCGTGTCCGCGAACTGCTTGGCATCACCGACCACGACGATGCTCGCGCCGGCCGGGTCGAGCACCTGCGCCGCCACCTGCTGCACTGCCTGCGCATCGACCCCCTCGATCTCGGCGAGCGCGTTGTCGATCGCGTTCACCGGCTGGCCCGCGAGCACATAGGCGCCGAGCTTACCCGCCAGGCCGCCGCGCGTCTCGACATCGCGGCTGAAGCCGCCCGAGAGCACCGCCTTGCGCGTCGCGAGCTCGGCGGCCGGCACCGGATCCCGGCCGATGCGGCGCAGCTCCGCGACGATCAGGTCGACCACCTCGGGCGCGGACTCGTTCTTGGTCTGCACGGTCGCGCTGAACGGACCCACGCCACGGTCGCCGGCAAGGGCGCTGCGTGCCCCGTAGGAAAGCCCGCGCTTGATGCGGATTTCCTGGTTGAGCCGCGACGAGAAGCCGCCGCCCAGCACCGTGCTCGCAAGCCGCGCCGCCGGGAAGCGCGGATCGCCGCGCGACAGCGCCGCACGCGAGACCACCACCGCCGCCTGCCCGCTGCCGGGCAGGTCGACCACGACGACGCGGGGCGTCGCGGGTAGCGCCGGCTCCGTCGGTGCCGCGGCGCTGGCGCCGCTTGCCTGCCAGTCGCCGAACAGCTGCTCGGCCATGGCCTGCGCCTTGGCGGGCGTGATGTCGCCGACCAGGATCAGCGTCGCGCGATCCGGGCGCCAGGCTTCGCCATGGGAGGCGACGATCTGCTCGCGGGTCACGCCGCGATAGCTGGTTTCGGTCCCCACCTTGCCATAGCGGCTGTCGCCGAACACCGCGCGCGCCGCGACCTTGCCGGCGAGCGAACCGGGATCCGACTGCTCGATCTGGAGCGCATCGATCCACTGGGTGCGGACCCGCTCGATCTCCTTGGGATCGTACGCGGGATTGCGGACCACATCGGCCAGGATGCCCATCGCCGGAGCGAGGCCATTGGTGCCCACCAGCAGCGAGACGCTCGCGCCATCATCCTCGGCGTCGGTGTCGAGCGATGCCCCCAGCGCCTCCACCTCCGCCGCGATCTGCGTGGCGGAGCGGGTGCGGGTGCCTTCGGTCAGCAGTTCGGTCGCGAACCAGCTCGGCTCCGGCCGGCGCGCCGGCGCGGAGAGCTCGCGCGTGTCGACGACCATCGTCGCGGCGACCAGCGGCAGGCCGGACTTGGGCACGGTCACGAGCCGCAGCCCGTTTGCGAGCCGCGTCTCCGTCCGAGCGGGAAGCGCCGCGGTCGCGACAGGACCCGGCTGGGGCAGCGGCTTGCGTTCGGCCTCCGATGCGACCTGATGCACCGCCACGCCGGCAGGGATGGTCAGCGCACGCGTCTCGACGGTCGGGGCGATGCGGATCGAGTCGTCCGAGGGCGCGCCTTCAGCCTGCGGCAGATATTGCAGCACCGCCACCTGGTTCTCGCCCAAGTAGCGGCGGGCGACGCGCTGGACCGCGGCGGCATCGACCTTGGCGATCGCGGCGAGCTGGCGGTCGGCGGCGCGGGGATCGCCGTTGACGATCACGCTGTTGGCAAGCGTGAAGGCGCGTCCTTCGGCGGTTTCGCGTCGGGCGAGTGCGGCCGCCAGGATCTCGTTCTTGGCCTCCGCGAGTTCGGCGGCGGTGACCGGCGCATCGCGCAGCCGTGCCACTTCTCGCTTCAGCCCGGCCTCCACCGCGCCGATGTCCTTGCCCCCGGCAGCGATCGCATAGGCCGCGAGCACGCCGGTGTCCTTCTTGCTGTCGAGATAGGTCTCGGCCGACTGGGCGAGCTGGTCGCGATAGACCAGCGCCTGGTAGAGCCGCGAGTTGCGCCCGGTCGAAAGCACTGCGTTCAGCACCGCGAGTGCCGCCTGGTCGGGATCGTTGTCGGGCGGAACCTGGTAGCTCAGCACCACTGCGGGGAGCGGCGTGTTCTCGGCATGGACGACATGCCGGGTGGCCGCGGTGCGTGGCGGCTCCTTCACCGCCACGCGCGGGATCGGCCGGTTCGGCTTGGCGACGGGCGCGAAATACTGGTCGACCCATCTATCGAGCTCGGTGGGGTCGAAGTTGCCGGCGACCACCAGCACGGCGTTGTCGGGCCGGTAATAGGTCGCGTGGAACGCGCGGATGTCGTCGATCGTGGCCGCGTCCAGGTCCTCGATGCTGCCGATCCCCGGCCGCGCATAGGGATGGCGGGTGTAGGAGATCATCGGCAGGTAGAAGCCGAACAGCTTGCCATAGGGCTGCGCGAACACGCGGCTGCGCAGCTCTTCCTTCACCACGCCGCGCTCGGAGGCGAAGCTGGTCGGCTCCACCACCAGCGTCGCCATGCGATCGGCCTCTGCGAACAGCAGCCGCTCGAGGTGATTGGCCGGGACCACCTCGAAATAGTTGGTGTAGTCGTCCGCCGTCGAGGCGTTGTTGTAGCCGCCCACGTCCTCGGTCAGCCGGTCGAACGCCTCCGACGGCAAGTTGCGCGTCTGCTTGAACATCAGGTGTTCGAACATGTGCGCAAAGCCCGATCGCCCGCGCGGATCGTCCTTCGAGCCGACGTCGTACCAGACCTGCACCGCGACATTGGCGGTGGAGGTGTCGCGGATCGCATAGACCCTGAGGCCGTTCGCCAGCGTCCGCTCGGTATAGGCGAGCGGCGCGACCGGGGCCGGTGCCGGTGGCTTGGCGGTCGATGCGGCGGGCGCGTGCTGCCGTGCGGCGGCGGTTGCGGGAACAAGTGCAGTGGCGAGCAGCAGCGCCGCGCGGAAAGGGTGCATCGATCAGCCTTGTGGTGCGCGGGTCAGCGCTTCGTACGGGAGCGGTTGGCGTAGAGCAGCGCGGCGGTGAGCGCAGCCGAGCCGATGCCGACGCCGATGCTGATCGGAACGGCGGGCCAGCGCTTGGGCCGCTCGATATCGGCGGTTTCGGCCGCGGCTTCGCGCACGCGCTTGGCGTCCTTGCAGGCGGCCTCGACTTCGTTGATCGGGTGCGTGTCGGTCATTGCTCTTCTCCGAGTACGATCATCCGCGACTGGAATAGCGCGTCCGGAAGTCGTTGGCGAACATGGATAAGCTGCCTGCCGCAATTGCCGCGCGCAGGTCCGCCATCAGCCGCTGGTAGAACCACAAGTTGTGCTCGGTCATCAGCATCGCCCCCAGGATCTCGCCCGCGCGGACCAGATGATGGATATAGGCGCGGCTCCAGCCGGTGCAGCTGGGGCAAGGGCATTCCGGATCGAGCGGCCCCGTGTCCTCGGCAAAGCGCGCGTTGCGGATGTTTATCGGGCCAGTGCGGGTGAACGCCTGGCCCGTGCGGCCCGAGCGGGTGGGCAGTACGCAGTCGAACATGTCGACGCCGCGCTCGACGGCGCCGACGATGTCGTCGGGCTTGCCGACGCCCATCAGGTAGCGGGGCTTGGCCGCGTCGAGCTGGCCGGGGGCATAATCGAGCACGCCGAACATCGCCTCCTGGCCCTCGCCGACCGCGAGGCCGCCGATCGCATAACCGTCGAAGCCGATGTCTTTCAGCGCATCCGCCGACTCCCGGCGCAGCGACTCGTCGAGCGCGCCCTGTTGGATGCCGAACAGCGCCGCACCCTCGGCGTGGGCGCCGCCCGAATCGAAGCCGTCGCGGCTGCGCTTCGCCCAACGCATCGAGCGCTCCATCGCGCGCGCCTGCACCTCGCGGGTGGCGGTGGTGGGCACCAGCTCATCGAAAGCCATGACGATGTCGGAGCCGAGCAGCCGTTGGATCTCCATCGAGCGTTCGGGGCTCAGCAGATGGCGCGAGCCGTCGAGGTGGCTCTTGAACTCGACGCCGTCTTCGGAGCGCTTGGTGAGCTCGGACAGGCTCATCACCTGATAGCCGCCGCTATCGGTCAGGATCGGCCGGTCCCAGCCCATGAAGCCGTGCAGCCCGCCCAGCCGGTGGACGCGCTCGGCGCCGGGGCGCAGCATCAGGTGATAGGTGTTGCCGAGCAGGATGTCGGCACCCGAGGCGCGCACGTCGGCGGGTTTCACCGCCTTGACGGTGGCGGCGGTGCCGACCGGCATGAAGGCGGGGGTGCGGATGGTGCCGCGGCGCATCGCGATCTCGCCGGTGCGGGCGCGGCCGTCGGTCGCGTGGATGGTGAAGTCGAAACGAGGGGACATGCCCGCCTGATGCCGCTGCGCGCCGCCGCTGTCGAGCCGCGATCACGCTTCCCGTGCCGGGAGCGTCGGCCGCTCCGGTGCGTTTTCGACGCGTGAGGAAGAGGAGCATGCCATGGCCGAACAACCCCTGTCGCCCGGCGACGACGCCGCACCCGGTACGCCCGGCACCGGCGAGAACCTCTGCCCGCGCTGCAGCGGCAGCGGGCGGATCGACGGCGCGGAATGCCCGGAATGCGAGGGCACCGGCACGGTGATCGAGGGGATCGGCGGCGGGTGAGGGTCCTTTCGGCAGCGCGAATGGATGCCAGTTTAGCTGCCATGACGAGGGACAGGTGCGGGAAGGCCCCAGAACCACCACCGTTCGTCCTGAGTAGCCATTGAGCGAAGTCGAAGTGGCGTATCGAAGGATGCTTCGATACGGGTCTTCGACAAGCTCAGCCCCTACTCAGCACGGACGGGGATGTTGAAGGTCTATTCCAACCCGATGATCGCGATCTGCCGGCCATAATCCGGCTCGCCGCGGTGGGTCGAGCGGCGGTAGCTGAAGAACCGCTCCGGATCGGCATAGGTGTCGAGCCCCAGCGCCTCGATCCGGCGCACGCCGGCGCTTGCGAGCCGATGGACGACATAGGCCTCCAGGTCGAACTGGGCGTGGCCTTCGCGCGTGTCGGTGAAGAAGCGTTCGTTCTCCGGATCGGCTTCGGCGAAGCGGCGGACGAACTCGGCATCCACCTCATAGCTGGCGCGTGCGATGCAGGGACCGACCGCAGCAGCGATGCGCTCCCGCCTGGCGCCCAGCTGCTCCATCGCCGCCAGCGTCGAGTCGGTGACACCGCCGATCGCGCCCTTCCAACCCGCATGCGCAGCCCCGACGACGCCGGCTTCGCGGTCGGCGAGCAGCACCGGCGCGCAATCCGCCGTGAGAATGCCGAGGGCGAGGCCCGGCCGGTCCGTCACCAGCGCGTCCGCGTGCGGGCGCAGCGCCTGCTCGAAGGGCTGGGTCACCACCACCGCGTCGGCGGAATGGACCTGGAACAGCGTCACCAGCTGCGCTCCCGGCAGCACCGCCTCGGTCGCGCGGCGACGGTTCTCCGCCACCACTTCGACGGCATCTTCGGAGCCGAGCCCGACGTTCAGCCCGGCATGGATGCCCTGCGACACCCCGCCGCGCCGACCAAAAAAGCCGTGCGGCACGCCAGCCAGCGTGGCGGCGCGGATCACTTCGGGATTGCTCAAAGGTCTAGGCTCCAGATGCGGTCGTCGTCGACCTGCTCGCCGACGACGAACTCATAGCGGCCGACTTCGACGAAGCCGTAGCGCGCGTAGAAGCGCTGGGCGCGATGGTTGTCGACATAGACGCTCAGCACCAGCCGGTCGGCACCGTCGGCGCGGGCGGTGGCGAGCGCCCAGTCCATCAGCGCCGGGGCGACGCCTTCCCCCTGCCAGGGGCCGAGTACGTACAGCTGGTGCAGCTCGACGGTCCGCGCACCCCAGTCACCCGGGAAGAGGACCGGCCCAAGCTTGGCGAAGCCGGCGATCGCGCCGCCTTCCGCCTCGGCCAGCCGCACCTTGTAGGCCGGATCCGACAGATGCGAAGGCAGGCCGTTCTCGCCGAAGGTGGCGTCGAGGAACGCAGCCAGATCAGAGGCGCGGTAGAGCGTGCCGAAGGTGTCGCAGTAGCAGCGCTTCGCCATCTCCGACAGCGCCGGCCCGTCCGCCGGCACGGCGTCGCGCAGGATCATGCGAACCCCGCCGGCGCCGGCCAGTCGGGCGCGGTGACGGCGATCGCCTTGAACAGCTCGCCCATCTTGTCGGGCGCGACCAGCCGCTGGCGATCGTCGGCGATCTGCTGCGCGCGCTCCGGGCTGGCGAGGGCGAGCGTCGCCACCCGCGCGTCGATGCCGAGCGCGGTCAGCCAGAAGCCCTGTTCGAGCGGGCCATAGCCCTTGGCGTCCTCGACCCGTGCGGCCTCCAGCAATGTCCCGAAGTCGACATGCGCGGTGAGGTCCACCTCGCCGGGCGTGTCGAAGGGGTTGGCGAACTGATGCTCGCGCACCGCCTGCAGCGAGTCGCCGATCGCGGGCCCGGTGTAGCCATAGTCGATCACCAGCGCGGTGCCGCCCTGCGCCACCAGCCGCTTTGCCAGCTGGCGCATCACCGCGACGGCGGCGGGCGCGGTCTCCAGGATCGAGCCCGGGGGTGCGTCGCGCAGCGCCTCCGGCACGATCGGGTCGAATCCGGTGGTGCCGGCGATCGGCAGGAACAGCGTGTCCTGGCAGGCGACCAGCCGCTCGCGCCAGCCGTCCGCAGTCTTGATGAGCTGGCGGATGGGCAGGGCGTCGAAAAACTCGTTGGCCACCACCAGCAGCGCACCGTCGTCGGGGACCCCCACCAGGTCGACGTGCCATTCGGCGTCGGACACGCGCTCCTTCTGCGCGGCGCGCAGCGTGGCGCTCGTTTCGATGAAGTGCACCTGCGGCTTGAGCCCTGCGCTCGCCATGGCGCGCAACGCATCGGCCGCCAGCGTTCCCCGGCCCGGCCCGAGCTCGACGTAGCGGGCCGGCGGCCGTCCGGCGCGGTGCCAGGCGTCGGCAAGGGCCAGCCCCACCAGTTCGCCGAACATCTGGCTGACCTCGGGCGCGGTCGTGAAGTCGCCGCGCGCGCCCAGCGGATCGCGGCTGTTGTAATAATGGGCGTTCGCCGCGCCCATGAACTGCGACAGCGGGATCGGCCCGCCGAGCGTGATCGCGCGGGCGAGCCGGTCGGGAAGCGACCCCTCGCTCAAGCGACGCTCTCCGACCCCGCGATCGGCTCGATGCGCTGGCGGCGGCGATTGGCGGTGACGATCAGGTAGATGCCGCCCGCGATCATCGGCAGCGTCAGCCACTGGCCCATGTGCAGCCCGGTCTGCCGTGCGAACTCCATCAGCTGCTCGTCGGCCTCGCGGAAGAACTCGACGAAGAAGCGGCTGAGGCCGTAGCCGAGCAGGAACCAGCCGACGAGCTTGCCCGGCTGATAACGGGCGTTGGTGCGCCAGAACAGGAACCAGAGAAGCGCGCCGAGAAGAATGCCCTCAAGGCCCGCCTCATAGAGCTGGCTGGGGTGGCGCGCCGGATCCAGCCCGCCCGCCACGGTGTTGGGAAACACGATGCCCCAGGGCACGTCCGTCGCCTTGCCCCACAGTTCGCCGTTCACGAAATTGGCGAGCCGGCCGAAGAACAGGCCGAAGGGTGCACAGCACGCGACATAGTCGTGGATGCGCAGCCAGTTGAGCTTGTGCTTGCGCGCCATCAGCAGGATGCCGATCGACGTGCCGACCACGCCGCCGTGGAACGACATGCCGCCGTCCCACAGGCGCAGGATCCGCCACGGATCGGACCACATGTCCTCGCCATAGAACAGCACATAGCCGATGCGCCCGCCCAGGATGATGCCGAGCGTCGCATAAAAAACCATGTCGTCGGCGTGGCGGCGCGCCATCGGGGCGCCCGGCTGCGCGAGCAGCTTCAGCAGGTACCACCAGCCGACCAGGATGCCGGCCAGATAGGCGAGCGAATACCATTTCAACGTGAAGAAGCCGAGGTCGAGCGCCACGGGGTCGAGCCCCAGCTGGTCGAACCGGATGTGGCCGCCGGCAGCGGCAAGCGTCGAAAGGATCAAGTCGAGGGCTCCGGAAGTCTTTGCGCTGCTGGTACGCCGCTCGCCCCGAAAACCCAAGCGCGGAAGCGCAGGCCGGCTGGCGCCGGCTTTCGCCGGGCGATAGAGCGGCGGCCATGGCTTTGGATGCAGTGTCGCGCGCGGCCCCTTCGGCAACGGGATTGACCCGGCGCAGGCTGCTGGTCGGCGGCGCGGCGGGGGTGGGGCTGGTGGTCGGCTGGGCGCTTTGGCCACGCGACCACGCCGTCAACCTGACGGCGGCCGAGGGGGAGACGATCTTCGGCCCCTGGATCAAGATCGGCGCAGACGGGCAGGTGACCGTCGCGGTGCCGCAGGCGGAGCTGGGACAAGGCGTGTTCACCGCCCTGCCGCAGATCGTCGCCGACGAACTGGGCGCGGACTGGCGCACCGTCGCGGTCGAGCCGGCACCGATCAACCCGCTCTATGCCAATCGGCTCGCAGCATCGGTGCTGTTCGAGGATGCGCTGGGCGACCTGCCCGAACGGGTGCGCAGCCGCCACGCGGAGGCGCAGACGCTGATGCTAACGGCCGCCTCCACCTCCGTCCGCGCGTTCGAGGGCGAATTGCGCAAGGCCGGGACTGCGGCCCGCATCCTGCTGTGCAAGGCGGCGGCGCGCCGCTGGGACGTGGACTGGCACAGCTGCGCCACCCTCGACGGCTTCGTGATCGCGGGCGGGCAGCGTGAGCGGTTCGGCGCGCTTGCGGCGGATGCGGCCGACGAGCGGCTGCCGAGCGGCGACCTGCCGTTGCGCACCGGCGAGGAGAAGCGGCTGACCGGGGAGTCGCTGCCCCGCCTCGACGCGCCCGCCAAGGTCGACGGCAGCGCCAGTTTCGCGGGCGACATTCGCCTGCCCGGCATGGTGTTCGCGGCCATCCGTCAAGGGCCGATCGGCGACAGCCGGCTGGTACGCGTGGACCGTGCGGCCGCCGATCGCGTGCGCGGCGTCTCCGCAGTGGTGGAGAACCCGAACTGGGTCGCCGCCGTAGGAGAGACCTGGTGGGCCGCTAATGCTGCGCTCGATGGGCTCGCCCCCCGGTTCGAGACGCGCAGCCCGCTGGTGGACAGCGAGTCGATCGACGCCGCACTCGACGCCGCGCTCGATGGCGAGGGTGCCCGCATGGCGCGCGTCGGCGATCTCGCCGCGACCTTCAAGGATGCACAGGTCGTCACCGCCGACTATCGCGTGGGGGCGGCCTTGCATGCCGCGATCGAGCCAACCACCGCCACCGCCGCCTGGCGGGATGGGCGGCTGACGCTGTGGATGCCCACCCAGGCGCCGGCGCTCGCACGCGCCGCGGCGGCGCGGACGCTCGGCATCGGCGAGGAGCGCGTCGTGCTGCACCCGACGATCGCCGGCGGCAGCTTCGGCGCGAACCTGGAGCATCAGGTCGCCGAGCAGGCAGCGCTTTTGGCCCGGCGCCTGGAAAAGCCCGTGCAGCTGACCTGGTCGCGCAGCGAAACCTGCCTGCATGATCGCTACCGCCCGCCGGCCGCCGCCCGCATGACGGCGCGGCTGGCAAAGGGTGGCGGGGTGGCCGGCTGGCTGTGCAAGATCGCCGCGCCTTCCGTCGGCCACGAGCTTTCGGAGCGCCTGCTCGCCGACGACACCACCGCCCGCGCGGCCATGCTGCTGCCGCAGGGCGGCGACACGCTGGCGGTGGAGGGGGCGGTGCCCACCTATGCGATCCCTGCGCTCGCCGTTGACCACCACCCCGCCGAGATCGGCGTGCCGGTCGGCTACTGGCGCTCGGGCGCCCACAGCTACACCGCCTTCTTCAACGAATGCTTCATCGACGAGCTCGCCCATGTGGCAGGCATCGAGGCGCATTCCTTCCGCATCGCGATGCTCGGCGGCAACCCGCGACTGGCGCGGTGCCTCTCCACCGTCGCGACGCTCGGCGGATGGCAGGGCGGGATCCCCGGCAGCGGCCAGGGGCTCGCCTGCCACCAGATGCGCGGCTCCTTCATCGCGGTGATGGCGGAGGCGCGGATGGGCGCAGACCAGCGGGTGAAGGTCGACCGGCTGGTCGCGGCGGTGGATTGCGGGCGGCAGATCAACCCGGACCTCGTGCTCCAGCAGATCGAGGGCGGGCTGATGTTCGGAATGGCCGCGGCGCTCGGCGCCACCACCGGCTTCACCGACAACCTCGCCGATGTGCGCGGTTTCGGGGCGATGAACCTGCCGCGGCTCGCCGACACGCCCGAGGTGTCGGTGGAACTGATCCGCAGCGATGCGGATCCGGGCGGGGTGAGCGAGCTTGCGGTTCCCCCGGTCGCACCCGCCATCGCCAATGCGGTGATGGCCGCAACCGGCGTTCGCCTCCGCCGCCTTCCGCTGCTACCGGAGGAAGAATGACGCCGCCCGCCGATCATCCCGCCATTCCCCAGCCCCGGATCGGCGTCCTGCTGATCAATCTCGGCACCCCCGACGCGCCCGAGCCGCGAGCGGTCAAGCGCTACCTGGGTGAGTTTCTGTCGGACCGGCGGGTGGTGGAACTGCCGGCGATCGCGTGGCAGCCGATCCTGCGCGGCATCATCCTGAACACCCGGCCGAAGAAGTCCGCCCACGCCTATAGCCAAGTGTGGACGGAGCAAGGTTCGCCGCTCGCCGCCGTCACCCGCGCGCAGGCGGAGGGGCTGAAGGGCGCCTTCGGCCCCGAAGTGCTGGTCGACTGGGGCATGCGCTACGGCAATCCGGCGATCGGCGAACGGCTGCGCGCGATGAAGGCCGCGGGATGCGAACGCATCCTGCTCGCGCCGCTCTACCCGCAATATTGCGCAGCAACGACCGCGACGGCGAACGACAAGGCGTTCGCCGCGCTCGCAGGGATGCGCTGGCAGCCGGCGATCCGGACGCTGCCGCCCTATCACGATCATCCCGCCTATATCGACGCGCTCGCACGGACGGTGCGGGAGGATCTGGCGAAGCTTTCCTTCACCCCCGACGCGATCGTCGCCAGCTTCCACGGCATGCCGCAACGGACGCTGGAACTGGGCGATCCCTATCACTGCCACTGCCAGAAGACCGGCCGGCTCCTCTCGGAAGCGCTGGGGACCGAACTGGTGGTCGCGTTCCAGTCGCGGTTCGGCCGGGCCAAGTGGCTGGGGCCGGCGACCGACGACACGCTGGCGGCGCTCGCCCGGGCCGGCAAGCGGCGGGTGGCGATCGTCGCTCCCGGCTTCTCGGCCGATTGCGTGGAGACGCTGGAGGAACTGGCGATCCGCGGACGCGAGACGTTCGAAGAGGCGGGCGGCACGGATTTCGCCTATCTCCCGTGCCTCAACGCCGAGCCCGCGGGCTTGCAGATGCTGCGCAGCATCCTTGCAGCGGAGCTTGCAGGCTGGCTGCCTGCCGCCTAGCCTGACGGGGAAGCGGGCGGCCTCTTTTTGGCGCCCGCAACTCGGATGGAGAGCAAGGTCATGGCACGGGTAGCGATTGTAACCGGTGGCACGCGCGGCATCGGCGAGGCGATCAGCCTGGCGCTCAAGGAAGCGGGCATGACCGTCGCCGCCAACTATGCCGGCAATGAGGAAAAGGCGAAGGCGTTCACCGAGCGTACCGGCATCGCCGCATTCCGCTGGGACGTGAGCGACTATGATGCCTGCCAGCATGGCGTCGCCGAGGTCGAGGCGGCGCTGGGGCCGGTCGACGTCGTCATCAACAACGCCGGCATCACCCGCGACGGCACCATCCTGAAGATGACGGCCCAGATGTGGGACGAGGTGATCCGCACCAATTTGGGCGGCTGCTTCAACATGGCGAAGGCGGTGTTCCCCGGCATGCGCGAGCGCAAATGGGGCCGCATCGTCAACATCGGCTCGATCAACGGCCAGGCCGGCCAGTACGGCCAGGTCAACTATGCGGCGGCGAAGTCGGGCATCCACGGCTTCACCAAGGCGCTGGCGCAGGAAGGCGCGCGCTTCGGCGTGACCGTGAACGCGATCGCACCCGGCTATATCGATACCGAGATGGTGGCGGCGGTTCCGGCGGACGTGCTGGAAAAGATCGTCGCCAAGATCCCGGTCGGACGCCTTGGCCAGGCGCATGAGATCGCGCGCGCGGTCGCCTTCCTCTGCGCGGAGGACGGCGGCTTCATCACCGGCTCGACCCTGTCGATCAACGGCGGCCAGCACATGTACTGATCCGGGGGCGGGCTTCCTCCCGCCCTTACGGCCAAAACGAAAAAGGGCCGGTCCATCGCTGGACCGGCCCCGGCTCCCGATACGCTACAGGGGAGCGAAATCCGTTAGCGGCAGCGACGCGGGCTGTCCGAACGGTCGATCGCACGACCGGCGACCGCGCCGACTGCACCACCCAGCACCGTGCCGAGCAGGCGGTCTCCGCGACCCGCAACCTGGTTGCCGAGCAGGCCGCCTGCGACCGCGCCGATCACCGTGCCGCCATCACCATTGTCGCAGCGACGATAGTTGCGGTTGTTGTAGTAGCGGCGGTCATTGCCGCGATAGCTGCGGCGATCGTACCCGCGGTCATAGCGGCGGTCGTAGCCACGGTCATACCCGCGATCATAGTGGCGATCACCGTAATAGTGGCGGCTCTGCGCGACCGCCGGAGCGGTGGGAACCAGCGCGGTGAAGCCCATGGCGAGGGCGGCGCCTGCGAGAGAAAGCTTCTTGAACATCGGTCGTCTCCCAACTCGAACTTTTTCGTCAGCGGCGGGATTGCCCGTCGTCGATGAAGCCCTTTTGGCCGAGTCGCCTTGAGCGAAGCCTGAATGCGCTCGTTATCGGAGGTTCATGCGCGAAACGGCTGTCGCGATGCCGAATCGCCGCTTAAGGCCGACGCATGCGTATCGCTTCCGTGGTGCTCCTGACGCTGGCGTTGGTGCCGAGTTGGACGGGCACCATTCCCCGCCAGATCCTGGGCAAGCACCCGAACGTGACCGCGCGGCAAGTGCCGCTGCGGGCGGGCGACCCGCAGGATCGGCGGGTGGGGGCGCTTACCTATCTGGGCGGCGTCCAACTCACCAGCCGCGACCGCGCCTTCGGCGGCTTCTCCGCGCTGCGCGTCGAGGGAGATCGGTTCACGCTCCTCAGCGATTTCGGGTCGGTCGTTCGCTTCCGCATGGGCGCCGACTGGCAGGTCACGGAGCCGGAGTTCCTGTCGCTCCCCGGCGGCCCCGGCACCGGCTGGGAAAAGCGCGACCGCGACAGCGAATCGCTTGCGGTGGATCCGGCGACGGGACGCCTGTGGGTAGGCTTCGAGCGCGCGAACGCGATCTGGCGCTACTCGGCCGATTTCCGCGCCGCGGAGCGATACGTCCGCCCAAGGGCGATGGCCAAGTGGCCCAACGCCAGCGGACCGGAAGCGATGGTGCGCCTGCGATCCGGCGCGTTTCTGGTGTTCAGCGAAGGTGCGCGCAACCGGAAGCGGCGGGAGATCGGATTTGACGCGATCCGATTCGCAGGCGACCCGACGGTACACCCGGACCGCGGCTTCCACTTCCGCTACCTGCCGCCCAAGGACTATGCGCCCACGGACGTGGTGGAACTCGCCGACGGACGGCTGCTCATGCTGCATCGTGCGGCATCGCTGCGAAAGGGATTCACCGCCATCCTCTCCGTCATCGAACCGGAGACGATTCGGCCGGGGGCAGTGGTGCAGGGGCGGGAGATCGCCCGGCTGGCGGACGACGTGATCCACGACAATTACGAGGCGCTGGCCGTCGCGCATGAAAAAGACGCGACCATCCTGTGGCTCGCGTCCGACGACAACCAGATGTGGATCGAGCAGTCGCTGCTCTTGAAGTTCCGGCTGGACCTTCCGCCCGCAGGCGGAAGGTAGCAGGATCAGGCCGCCCGTCCGCCCGAAGGGGACAGGCAGCTAAATCAGGCCGCCGCCTCGGTGGTGGTGGCGATCTTCTTGGCGATCTCGCGCTTCAGGCGACGAACGCGCAGCGACAGGTCGGTGTCGCGGGTCTTGAGCAGCCAGTTGTCCAGGCCGCCGACATGCTCGACCGAGCGCAGGCCGTGCGTCGACACGCGCAGCTTCACGCCGCGCTCCAGCGCGTCCGAAAGAAGCGTCACGTTCTGCAGGTTCGGCAGAAAGGTACGCTTGGTCTTGTTGTTGGCGTGGGAAACGTTGTTACCCACCTGCCGGCCCTTGCCGGTCAGCTCGCAAATGCGCGACATGCGTTGGTTCCTGGTTACGGCAATGGTCGGGGCAACTGCCCCGGGAAAGTCGGCGCTAGTAACGGCAGAGGCGCGCCGCGTCAACCGCGCCACCGCGGACTGACGTTGCGCAGCGTGCAACCGCCCGCCGCCTGCGCGCGTTATTCCGGCAGCGAATCCTTTTGGCAACCGGGGAATCCTTTCATGCGCGCGATCCTCTTCATCCTCGGCCTCGTCGTCCTGCTGCTGATCGGCGCGATGATGCTTGGCCTGGTCAGCATCGACATGGTCCGTCCCGCCGCCGTCCAGGCGCCCAAGTTCGAAGCGGACGTGGGCCGCGTCGACGTCGGGACCGAGAACCGCACCGTGCAGGTGCCGACCCTCGACATCCAGCGCGCCGACAACACCCAGGCGCCGCAGTAACCGTCGAGCCTGTTCCGCGCAGCAGCCGGGGCCTTGTAGCCTGGCCGCTGGCGTAAGGCGCCTGGGCGGGCCATGACGCGGCCATGGCCTTTCCGCTTCCCGAACCCATGCGCCTGGCGCTCGACGCGGCGCGCGCTGCTGCGGACGCAGGCGAGGTGCCGGTGGGCGCCGCGCTGCTCCAGAACGGGCGCGTGCTGGCGGTCGCCGGCAACGCGCCCCGCACGCTCTGCGACCCGACCGCGCACGCGGAGATGCGGGTGATTCGCGCCGCCGCCGCCGCGCTCGGGCGCGAGCGGCTGGAGGATTGCGACCTGTGGGTGACGCTGGAGCCCTGCGCGATGTGCGCGGGCGCGATTGCCCACGCCCGGGTCGCGCGGGTCTATTACGCGGCGTCCGATCCGAAGGGCGGCGCCGTGGAGCACGGTCCGCGCTTCTTCGCGCAACCGACCTGCCACCACCGGCCGGAAATCTACCCGGGCATCGGCGAGCGCGAAGGCGCGGCGCTGCTGCGCGACTTTTTTGCGGACCGGCGGTAGCAGGGGCGGGGCAGGCCGGGATCCTCTCGCACCCCATCGTAACGTCGAGAGAAGCGGCACAGCAAAACGCCCGCCCAAACAGGGCGGGCGCTTCGCAATTACCGTGCTCCTGCGAAAGCAGGAGCCCAGGGTTCCGGGCGCTGTCCTGTATGGCCCTGGGCTCCTGCCTCCGCAGGAGCACTGGCTTGGGACAGAACCCGGTCGTCTTTAGCGAACCTCGTCCTGGTTGATCGGCACGATCTTGATCTCGACGCGCCGATTCGCGGCGCGGCCGGCGTCGGTGTCGTTGCTGGCGATCGGCTGGGTCTCGCCAAAGCCGCGGGTGCCGATTCGCGCGCTCTGCACGCCGTGGGTCGTCAGATAGCCGGCGACGGCCGAGGCGCGGCGCTCCGACAGCGTCTGGTTGTACGCGTCCGACCCGTTCGAATCGGTGTGGCCGTACACGTCGATGTAGGTCTGGTTATATTGCGCCAGCACGTCGGCGACCTGGTCCAGCGTCGGCTGGAACTGCGGCTGCACGGTGGCGCTGTCATAGGCGAAGGTGATGCCGGACGGCATGTTCAGCAGCAGGTCGTCGCCCTGACGGACCACCTGCACGTCGGTGCCGGCGGTGCGCTGGCGCAGTTCGCGCTCCTGCCGGTCCATGTAGTTGCCGATCGCAGCCCCTGCGATGCCGCCCAGGCCCGCGCCGACGATCTTTTCGGTGCGGTCGTTGTGTCCGCCGACCAGGTCGCCCAGCAGATAGCCGCCGAGCACACCGCCGACGCCGCCGATCGCCGCCTTCGAAATCGTGCGCTGGCCGGTTTCCGGATCCGTCACGCACGCGCTGGTCAGCGTCATCGTGCCCAGCGCGCCTGCCAACATCAGCTTCGACACACTCCGCATCATGCTCCTCCGTCTGCAATTTCTTGATGTGATCTTGTTTCGGTGAACACCGACCCGGACAGGATTGTTCCGCACGCGATTTGAACGCTGGCTGACCGAAAGCCTGAGGATGCGGTTGTCGGGGCCGCACCATTGCGGCTAAGCGTTGGGCAGAACAATGACCCAGTTCACCCCATTTCCGTGGATCGACGTCGCGATCATTCTCGCGCTGGTCCTCCTGAACGGCGTCTTCGCCATGTCCGAACTCGCGATCGTGTCCGCACGGCCGGCCCGGCTGGAGGCGTTGGCACGCGCCGGCGGCAGGGGAGCGGCCACCGCGATGCGGCTGGCCGGCGATCCGGGCAAGTTCCTGTCCACCGTCCAGATCGGCATCACCCTGATCGGCATCGTCGCGGGTGCCTATTCGGGCGCGAGCCTGGGTGGTCCCGTCGGCGAGCGGCTGAGCGCCTGGCTCGGCCTCGCGCCGCAGACCGGCGAGACGGCCGGCTTCGCGATCGTGATCGGGCTCACCACCTATGCCTCGCTGGTGATCGGCGAACTGGTGCCCAAGCAGTTCGCGCTTCGCTCGCCCGAGCCGATCGCCGCCATCGTCGCATTGCCGATGCACTGGCTGTCGAAGCTGACCGCCCCGCTGGTCTGGCTGCTCGACACCACGACCGGCCTCGTCTTCCGGCTGCTGCGCCTCGATCGAGAGACGGAGAACCGCGTCACCGCCGAGGAACTGCAACTACTGGTGGCGGAGGCGACCAAGTCCGGCGTGATCGAGGAGCATGAGCGCTCGATCATCTCCGGCGTGGTGCGGCTGGCAGACCGGCCGGTGCGCGAGATCATGACGCCGCGAACCGACGTCGATTGGCTCGACCTGGACCTGGAGCCGGAGAAGCTGCGCGCGGCGCTGGCGGAGACGCCGCACACCCGCTTGCCCGTCGCCGAAGGATCGATCGACAAGGTCGTGGGCGTGGTGCAGGCGCGCGACATCGTTGCGGCGACCATGCGCGGCGAGGCGCTGGACCTGCGCCGCCTGATGCATGTCGCGCCGGTGCTGCCCGACCAGGTCGATGCGATGGACGCGCTCACGGCGCTGCGCGGTGCCGATGTGCCGATGGGCCTGGTCCACGACGAATACGGCCATTTCGAAGGGCTGGTGACGCCTGCCGACCTGCTCAAGGCGATCGCCGGCGAGTTCGCGTCCGACGCCGAGCCGGGTGATACGCCCAACGTCATCGCGCGGGAGGACGGCACCCTGCTGGTTTCCGGCCAGCTCTCGGCCGACGCGCTGGCCGAGCGGCTGGGGATTGAGCTGCCCGAGGATCGCGACTATGCGACGGTCGCGGGTCTTGCCCTTGCGATCCTCAAGCACCTGCCCGAGGAGGGCGAGCACTTCCTGGAACAGGGCTGGCGCTTCGAGATCGTCGATATGGACGGGCGCAAGATCGACAAGCTGCTGGTGTCCGCCGCGGCCTGACCCGCGGCGGCTTCAAGAGTTCAGCCGAGCTTCCCGAACTTCGCTTCATAGCCGGCACGGTCGCCCGCCGCGAGCAGGTGCGCCTGCTCGACCCAGCGGTCCCGCGCCATCCGGCCCTGGAAGGTGCCGAGCGACGCATCGATCCGGTCGGCCTCGGCCGGGCTGAGCGCAGCCAGGTCGGCGATGCTCGTGATCCCCATCTCGGCGAGCTGCGCGGCGACCTTGGGGCCCAGGCCCTTCAGCGTGGTGAGGTCGCTTGCTGCGTTAGCAGGGGCGGGCGCGGGTGCCGGGGCGGGGCTGGCAAGCGGCGCGCTCGGTGCAGCTGCGGCCGGCGGCTCGGCAGGTGCCGGCGGTGCCGCGGACGCGATCGGCTCGGCGGGTGCCGGCGGGGTCGCGGGAGCGGCTGGCGCGGCGTGCTGCGGTTCCTGCACCGGCTGCGGCGCGGGGGCGGGGAGGTCGGTCGGCTCCACCGGCGCGCGCCGCTCGGCTGCGATGGCTGCGCCCGGTGCGTCCGGATCGGCGACCGCCGCGCCCGGCGCCTCACGCCGGCTTTGGCCGATCGCATCCAGCTCGCGCTCGGCGGCGCGGCGCTTGGCGCGAAGCCGCATTCCCCACAGGATCGCGATGATGATGATCGCCGCAAAGACCGCGATCACCACCAGATGGGTGACGGTGATGGGCATCATCTGGTCCGCCGCCCCTACGACGGTCTGGCGGGATTGTTCGGCTTCTTCCATGCGTACGCCTCCGGCCGGCCAAACCGCGGCCGGAGGCAGAACATAGCGGCGCAGCCGCCATCCTCAAGGCGTTGAGGCGCCTAGCCTTCTTCGCGCGCGATTTCGCGCCAGCCGATGTCGCGCCGCCAGAAGCCGTCGGCAAAGGCGATGCGGTCGACGGCGCGATAGGCGGCGGCCTGTGCCTCGCGGACGCTGGGGCCGGTGGCGGTGACCGTCAGCACGCGGCCGCCCGAGGCGACCAGCGCCTCGCCCTCGCGGCGGGTGCCGGCCTGGAACACGCGGGCGCCATGCGCCTCGGCGGTGTCGATGCCGGTGATGGTGCCGCCGGCCGCCGGCGTGCCCGGATAGCCGCGTGCCGCCACGACGACGGTGAGTGCCGGATCGTCGGAGAAGCGCACCTTGTGCCCTGCCAGCCGCCCCTCGGCCGTCGCCAGCATGATCTCCAGCAGGTCGCTTTCCAGCCGCATCATCAGCACCTGGCACTCGGGATCGCCGAAGCGGGCGTTGTATTCGATCAGCTTGGGGCCCAGCGGCGTCAGCATCAGCCCGGCATAGAGGACGCCGCTGTAGGGCAAGCCTTCCTCGGCCAGCTTCTCGATGGTGGGGCGTACGATCGTGTCGATCGCCAGCTGCTCCAGCTCCGGCGTCAGCACCCGTGCCGGGCTATAGGCGCCCATGCCGCCGGTGTTCGGCCCCACGTCCCCGTCGCCGACGCGCTTGTGGTCCTGCGCCGATCCGAAGGGCAGGTAGCTGGTGCCGTCGGTCAGCACGAACAGGCTGGCTTCCTCGCCGGTCAGGAACTCCTCGATCACGGCCTCGGCACCCGGGCCGTCGAACAGCGCGACCAGTGCGGCGTCCGCTTCTTGCGGAGAGCTGGCGATGGTCACGCCCTTGCCGGCAGCCAGGCCATCCGCCTTGATGACGACCGGCAGCCCGAAGGTGCCGAGCGCGTTGCGAGCGGCTTCGAGCGAAGTCACCCGGACATAGCCCGCGGTCGGGATGTTGGCGCGCTGGCACAGGTCCTTGGTGAAGCCCTTGGAGCCTTCCAGCTGCGCCGCCGCCGCAGATGGCCCGAACACGGCGATGCCGGCCTCGCGCAGCCGGTCCGAAAGGCCTTCGACCAGCGGCTGCTCGGGGCCGACCACCACGAAGCGTATGTCGTGCTCGCGGCAGAAGGCGAGCAGCGCCGCCTGGTCGGTCGCGGCGATCGCGACGCATTCGGCATGCTCGGCAATGCCGGGGTTGCCTGGCCCGGCATAGAGCCTATCGAGGAGCGGAGATTGTGCGAGCCGCCATGCGAGCGCATGTTCGCGCCCCCCCGAGCCCACCAGCAGGACGTTCATGCCCGATCCTTTTTCCGGCTTTTCATCGGGGCGGCTCGTAGCCGAGCCCATCCCCGGCGACAACGCCGCACCCGTCAGCGTCAGCGAACTTGCCGGCCGCCTGAAGCGCATGGTGGAGGGCGAGTTCGGCCATGTTCGCCTGCGCGGCGAGATTTCGGGGTACAAGCGCGCCGCCTCCGGCCACGTCTATCTGTGCCTGAAGGACGAGAGTGCGGTCATCGACGGCGTCATCTGGCGCGGTGCGGCCGCTGCGCTGCCGTTCCAGGCGCAGGACGGCATCGAGGTCGTCGCGACCGGCAAGCTCACCACCTATCCGGGCCGGTCCAAGTATCAGATCGTAATCGATCGCATGGAGCTGGCGGGCGAGGGCGCGCTGATGGCGCTGCTCGAAAAGCTCAAGGCGAAGCTCGGCGCCGAGGGGTTGTTCGATGCCGGCCGCAAGAAGCCGCTGCCCTTCCTGCCGCGCGTGATCGGCGTCGTCACCTCGCCTACGGGTGCCGTGATCCGCGACATCCTTCACCGGCTGGAGGATCGTTGCCCGAGCCATGTCATCGTCTGGCCCGTGCAGGTGCAGGGGGAGGGCGCAGCCCAGCAGGTCGCAGCGGCCGTGCGCGGCTTCGATGCGATCGAGCCCGGCGGGCCGGTGCCGCGTCCCGACCTGCTGATCGTCGCGCGCGGCGGCGGCTCGATCGAGGATTTGTGGGCGTTCAACGAGGAAGCCGTGGTCCGCGCCGTCGCCGACTGCTCGATCCCGGTGATCTCGGCGGTGGGGCATGAGACCGACACGAGTCTCTGCGACCACGCCGCCGACCTGCGCGCGCCGACCCCGACCGCGGCGGCCGAGCTTGCGGTGCCGGTGCTCGCCGACCTGCGCCACACCGTCCAGAGCCATGCGATGCGCACCGAGCGTTGCGTCCGCCGCTATCACCAGCGCGGGGAGGAGCGGCTGGCAGCACTCGTCCGCGTGCTGCCGCGGCGCGACGCGCTGCTGGGGCCGCAGCGCCAGCGGGTGGACGACCTCGCCCAGCGGCTGGGTCTGGGGCTGGAGCGGCGGCTGGGGCAGGCGCGGCGGACGCTCGATCGCCAGTCGGCGGTGCTGCGGCCCGCGATGCTGGACCGCCAGCTCGATCGCAGCCGCCAGCATCTCGCCTCGGTCGGCCGGCTGCTGGAAAGCGTGAACCCCGACAACCTCCTCAAGCGTGGCTATGTCCGCGTCGAGGCGCGCGGCACCGGCAAGACGATCGACTCCGCCGCCGCCGCCCGGGCTGCGGGCGGCCTGAAGCTCCACTTCCGCGATGGCGTGGTGGACGCACGGGTTGAGCGCGCCGGGGGCAAGCCCTATCCTTCGGACAAGCCCGAGCAGCCAAGCTTGCTCTGATGCCTCTATGGATTACCGGATGTTGATGTCGAACAGCTCGCGCCAGGCGCGCCTCCACTATCTTTCGGGCGGGTTCCGCGTCCTGTCGCCGGGCGACCACGTCGTCTGCGCCCGCACCGGTGAGAAGATCCCGCTCGAAGAGCTTCATTACTGGAGCGCAGAGCGGCAGGAAGCCTATGCCACTGCGGAGGCCGCGACCGCGGCGATGCGTCCGGCGTGAGGCTGCGCGCAGGCGCGACACTCGCAGCGGGGCTGATGGCGGCGCTGCCCGGCTGCGCCGTGGTGCCGGAAAGCGCCGGCCGAGCCCAGCCGGTACAGGCGCCGCCGGCGGCCGTTGCAGCAGCGCCTGCGCCCGCGCCGCGCCCGGTGGCCCCTGGTCCGTTCCGCTACGAAGGTCAGCGCATTCAGGGCGGCATGCTGGTCGGCACCGCGCCGGCAGGGGTGACGTCGCTCACGTTCGAGGGCGAGCCGATCGCACTCGCACCGGACCGCCGCTTCCTGATCGCCTTCGATCGCGACGCGGGTCCCACCGCCCGGCTGGTCGCGCGCTTTGCGGACGGTCGCGAACAGGTCGAGACGCTCAGCGTCGCCCCGCGCGCCTGGCAGATCGAGCGGCTGCCAACGCTTCCCAAGGTCAGCCAGCCGAGCGCCGAGTTCCAGCGCCGCCGCCCGCCCGAACTCGCCCAGATCGCCGCCGCCCGCAAGCAGGAGACTGGGGCGCAGGGCTGGTCGCAACGCTTCCAATGGCCGACGACCGGGCGCATCTCTGGCCGGTTCGGGTCGCAGCGCATCTATGCGGGCGAGCCCGGCAGCTATCATTCGGGGGTCGACGTGGCCAAGCCCACCGGCGCCCCCGTGACGGCGCCGGCAGACGGCGTGGTGATCCTGGCGGCCGATTCGCCCTTTACCCTGGAGGGCAATCTGCTGATGCTCGACCATGGCATGGGGCTCAGCAGCGCATTTCTTCACCTCTCGCGGATCGACGTCCGGCCCGGGCAGCGCGTCCGCCAGGGGGAGGTGATCGGCGCGGTCGGCAGCACGGGCCGCGCGACCGGCCCGCATCTCCACTGGGGCATGGTCTGGAAGGGGCGTCGGCTCGACCCGATGCTGATTGCGGGGCCGATGCCCGGCTGACGCGGAACTGCCACCGGGATCGGCGATTGAACTGGCAACAAACAAGGGGAACGACGATGAAGACGCACCTGGCCCTGCTCGCCGCGACCGGCCTGATGGCTGCCTGCACGCAGACCGCTCCCGTCGACAGCAGCGCAGCGCCCGCCGCCCCGCGCGTCGCGACCGCGATGCTGCGCACGGCCGCCAATGCGCCGGCGGGTACCGCCACCGCGACGGAAGTCCCCGGCGGCGTCCGCATTGCCCTCAGCGTCACTGGGCTTCCCCAGGGGCCGCACGGCGCCCATGTGCATACCACCGGCCGTTGCGATGCGCCGGACTTCACGACGGCGGGCGGCCACTGGAACCCGAACGCCCGGCAGCACGGCACGAAGAACCCAGCCGGGCCGCACGCGGGCGACATGCCCAACCTGCTGGTGGGCACCGACGGCACCGGCTCGATCGAATTCACGCTGCCGGGCGGCACCTTCGACGGCCTGCTCGATGCCGATGGCTCGGCGTTCATGGTGCATGCGAGCGCGGACGACCTGATGACCGATCCTTCGGGCAACAGCGGCGGCCGGATCGCCTGCGGCGTGTTCAACCCCGCCTGACGACGGGCTTGGCGGCGTGAGCGGCTGGACGCTCGGCATCATCGGTGGCTCCGGTCTTTACGGGGTCGCCGGGGTCGAGGACGGACGGTGGGAGACGGTGGAAACGCCGTGGGGCTCGCCGTCCGACGCGTGCTACGTCGGGCGGATGGGGCATGTCCGCGTGGTGTTCCTGCCGCGTCACGGCCGCGGGCACCGCATCCCACCCTCCGACCTCAACGCCCGCGCCAACATCGATGTGCTCAAGCGCCTGGGCGTGACGGACGTGCTGGCGATCTCCTCGGTGGGATCGCTCGTGGAGGATCGGCCGCCCGGCAGCTTCACCGTGGTCGACCAGTTCATCGACCGCACCCGTGGGCGGCCGTCGAGTTTCTTCGGGCCGGGGCTGGTGGCGCATGTGTCGATGGCAGACCCGGTGTGCCCGCGCCTGTCGGCGCTCGCCGCCGACGCCGCCCGTGCGGCCGGTGCCGCCGTGTCGCGGGCCGGCACCTACCTGGCGATGGAAGGCCCGCAGTTCTCGACCCGTGCCGAGAGCCGGCTCTACCGCAGCTGGGGTTGCGAGGTGATTGGCATGACGGCGATGCCCGAGGCCAAGCTCGCGCGCGAGGCGGAACTGCCCTACGCGCTGGTCGGCATGGTCACGGACTATGACTGCTGGCGCGAAGGGGAGGCGGTGGACACTGCCCAAATCCTCGCGCAGCTCGACGCCAATGCACGGAAGGCGCGGGCGCTCGTCCAGCATCTGGTCGCGGGCCTGCCGGAGGAGCGACCGGCGTCTCCGATCGATACCTGCCTCGACTCGGCCCTGATGACCGCGCCATCGATGCGGGATCCTACGCTGGTGGCGCGGCTGGACGCGGTGGCAGGCAGGGCGCTGCGCCGCACGTAATGCTACGTACCCCGGCGAAGGCCGGGGCCCAGTTGGGAAGGTGCCAGAGGGGCGCGCAAACGCCCGAAGCATCGCAACTGGACTCCGGCCTTCGCCGGGGTACGAGGACTTTCTGCCGTAGAAGCCTAACCGTCCAGCCGCTTGCTGAGAAAGAACCGCCGGCTGCCGCGCGGGTGGTCTTCCAGCGTCCCGAACACGCGGAACCCCAGCTTCTCGTAGAAGCCGCGGGCCTGGAAGGCGAAGGTGTCCAGCCAGAGGCCGCAACAGCCGCGCGCCCGGGCGATCCGTTCCGCTTCGGCGATCAGTGCGCTCCCGGTCCCTTGGCCGCGCAACGCCTCCGGGATCGCCAGATACTCGACAAACAGCCAGTCATAGCCGCTGCGGCCCCACAGGCCGCCCACGCTCTTGCCGTCTTCATCGTGCAACAGGATCGCCACGGGTTCGGCCTTCGCCGGCCCTGCCATCTGCTCGTTGTAGGCGCGCAGCGGCGCAAGCACCGCCTCGCGATCTTCGGGGCTGGGCTGTTCGGGGATGTGAAGGCGGAACGTCATGGTGCGCTTGTAGCGCGTCCGGGCAGCAGTGTCCCGTCTTGGCGGCAGGCGGTCCGGCCGGCCGCCGAACCAAAAAAGAGGATGCTCGTGGGGGAGAGCAGGCGCTGGTGGCAGCTCGACCCCCCACGCTGCACCCGCCGTCATGCCGGTTTACCGGCGGCTCCGCTCCCAGTGATTATTATCGTTCGGCGGCTGCAGTGCCATGCGCATAGCAGAACGGCGGACAAAAAAAAGGGCCGACCCGAGGGCCGGCCTTGAAAGGTTTAGGAGAGGATGCCTGAAAGGCACGTGCTTTGTGCGCCGCAGCACGGCTTTACGCAATTGCGAAGGTTTATTGGTGCAGTTGCAGTTCTTGCAACATCGGCGTGCGCGTAAATTCCGCACCTCTGCAGGGGAATTAGGCAGCCGCCCTGCAAGCTGCTCATTCCGCGGGCAAAGGGCAAAAAGAAGGGGCGCGGGAAGCTTCCTTCCCACGCCCCTCTTGCTCGTTCGGCTGCTGCTTAGGCGGCGAGCTTGCGCAGCACGTAGTGCAGGATGCCGCCGTTCAGGAAATACTCCAGCTCGTTGACGGTATCGATCCGGCAGCGGGCCTGGAACGTCTCGGTGGTGCCGTCGGCACGGACCAGCGTGACCTCCACGTCTTGGCGCGGGCGCAGGCCGGCGACGTTCTGGATGGTGAAGGTCTCGTCGCCCTTCAGCCCCAGCGACTGGCGGCTGACGCCTTCGGCGAACTGCAGCGGCAGCACGCCCATGCCGACCAGGTTCGAACGGTGGATGCGCTCGAAGCTCTCGGCGATCACCGCGCGCACGCCGAGCAGGTTGGTGCCCTTGGCCGCCCAGTCGCGCGACGAGCCGGTGCCATATTCCTTGCCGGCCACGACCACCAGCGGGGTGCCGTCCGCCTTGTGACGCATGGCTGCGTCGTAGATCGGCATCACCTCGCCCTCATACTGGGTCATGCCGCCTTCGACGCCGGGCACCATCTCGTTCTTGATGCGGATGTTGGCAAAGGTGCCACGGACCATGACTTCGTCGTTGCCGCGGCGGGCGCCGTAGCTGTTGAAGTCCTTGCGCGCGACCTGGTGCTCCTGGAGGAAGCTGCCCGCCGGGCTGTCGGCCTTGATCGAGCCGGCCGGCGAGATGTGGTCGGTCGTGATCGAGTCGCCCAGGATCGCCAGCGGCTTCGCCTCGATGATGTCGGCGACCGGCGCCGGCGTCATCGACATGCCTTCGAAATAGGGCGGGTTGTGGATGTAGGTCGAGCTTGTCGGCCAGCTGTAGGTGTCCGAACCCTCAACCGAGATCGCGCTCCAATGCTCGTCACCGGCATAGACGTTGCCGTAGCGCGAGCGGAACATCTCGTCGTCGATGTTGGCCGCCATCAGGTCGGCGACTTCCTGGTTGGTCGGCCAGATGTCCTTGAGGAACACGTCCTGACCGTCCGAGCCCTGGCCGATCGGGGTCTCGATCAGATCCTGGGTGACGGTGCCCTTCAGCGCATAGGCGACCACCAGCGGCGGCGAGGCGAGGAAGTTGGCACGTACGTCGGCCGACACGCGGCCTTCGAAGTTGCGGTTGCCCGACAGGACCGAGGCGGCGACGATGTCGTTGCCGTTGATCGCCTGGCTGATCGGTGCCGCGAGCGGACCCGAGTTGCCGATGCAGGTCGTGCAGCCATAGCCGACGAGGTTGAAGCCGATCGCGTCCAGGTCCTCGGTCAGGCCGGCCTTGTTGAGGTAGTCGGTGACCACCTGCGAACCCGGCGCGAGCGAGGTCTTGACCCAAGGCTTCGGCTTCAGGCCCAGCGCACGCGCCTTGCGGGCGACCAGGCCGGCGGCGACCAGCACCGACGGGTTGGAGGTGTTGGTGCAGCTGGTGATCGCCGCGATCACGACGTCACCGTCGCCGATGTCGTGGTCCTTGCCCTCGACCGCAACGCGCTCCGGCTGCTCCTTCTTGTAGAGCTTGGTGAGGTCGCCGTTGAACACCTCGTCCACCTTGTTCAGGCTGACGCGGTCCTGCGGGCGCTTCGGGCCGGCGAGGCTGGGGACGACGCTGCCCATGTCGAGCTCGAGCGTGTCGGTGAAGATCGGATCCTCGCGGCCCGCTTCGTGCCAGAAGCCGTTGGCCTTGGCATAGGCCTCGGTCAGCGCGATCACTTCCTCCGGACGCGCGGTCAGGCGCATATAGTCGATCGTCTTCTCGTCGATCGGGAAGAAGCCGCAGGTCGCGCCATATTCCGGCGCCATGTTGGCGATGGTCGCACGGTCAGCGAGCGTCATCGACGACAGGCCCGGGCCGTAGAACTCGACGAAGCGGCCGACGACGCCCTTGGCGCGCAGCATCTGGGTGACGGTCAGCACCAGATCGGTCGCGGTGATGCCTTCCTTGAGCGCGCCGGTCAGCTTGAAGCCGACGACTTCCGGGATCAGCATCGACACCGGCTGGCCGAGCATGGCGGCTTCCGCCTCGATGCCGCCCACGCCCCAGCCGAGCACGCCCAGGCCGTTCACCATGGTGGTGTGGCTGTCGGTGCCGACCAGCGTGTCGGGATAGGCGATGGCGCTGCCATCGGTCGCCTGCGACGACCACACCGACTGCGCGATATATTCCAGGTTCACCTGGTGACAGATGCCGGTGCCCGGCGGCACGACCTGGAAGTTGTTGAGCGCCTTGGAGCCCCACTTGAGGAACTCATAGCGCTCCATGTTGCGCTGGTACTCGAGCTCGACGTTCTGCTCGAACGCCTTGGGCGTGCCGAACTCGTCGACCATCACCGAGTGGTCGATGACGAGGTGGACGGGGACCTGCGGGTTGATCTTGGCCGGATCGCCGCCGAGCTTGGTGATCGCGTCGCGCATCGCGGCCAGGTCGACCACGCACGGCACGCCGGTGAAGTCCTGCATCAGCACGCGCGCCGGGCGGTACTGGATCTCGCGGTCGGAGCGCGCATCCTTCTGCCAGTCGACGATCGCCTGGGCATCGGCCGGGGTGACGGTGGTGCCGTCCTCGAAGCGGAGCATGTTCTCCAGCAGCACCTTCATCGAGAAGGGCAGGCGGCTGATGTCGCCGAGCTTCGCCGAAGCCTTGGCGAGGCTATAGTAGCTGTAGCTCTTGCTGCCGACCGTGAGCGTGTCACGGGTGCCGAGCGTGTCCTGGCCGATGGCGGTCATAGGTGGACTTGTCCTTCCAGTCTGCGCGGCGCGGACGGAGGGGCGGGAGGGGGTCCCGCTCGGGCGCGCCGCCATCAAAAGCGAATGCGAGATTCGGGGCGGGCTGTAGCAAGGGGGTGCGGCTGTGGGAAGTGCGGGTTCTTACCTGCGAAAGGGTCGCAAAAAGAGGGAGTTCTGGAACTCCCTCCGGGGTTCGCCGCTTCCTTCCTGCGAAGATGCCGCAGGAGTCACCGTCCATGCCGACCGCCCATTCCCCCGCCTGGCCCGAACGCCTCTGGATCGTGCGGCACGGGGAAAGCGCGGGCAATGTGGCGCGCGACGCGGCCCACGCGGCGGGCGCCCCGCGGATCGCCGTGGGTACCCGCGACGTGGACGTGCCGCTCTCCCCCCGTGGCGAGGAGCAGGCGCGCGCGCTCGGCCGCTGGTTTGCGCGGGGCGAGGCGCACGGCCGGCCGGAGGTGCTGCTCGCCTCCCCCTATGCCCGGGCGATGGAGACGGCGCGGCTGTTCCGCGAGCAGGGCGGCACCGCCATTCCCGAGGAGCCGATCTGCCCGGACGAGCGACTCCGCGAAAAGGAGTTCGGCATCCTCGACGGCCTGACCACCAGCGGCATCGTCACGCTCCAGCCCGAACAGGCGGAGTTCCGCCGGCTGCTCGGGAAATTCTACCATCGGCCGCCGGGTGGCGAGAGCTGGTGCGACGTCATCTTCCGCCTGCGCTCGCTGATGGACACGGTGGGGCTGCACTATGGCGGCCGCCGGGTGATGATCGTCGCGCACCAGGTCGTGGTGCTCTGCCTGCGCTATGTCATCGAGCGGATGAGCGAGGCGGAGATCCTGGGCATCGACCGGGAGGGAGACGTGGCGAACTGCTCCGTCACCGAATATCGCTATGATCCGGACAAGGGTCGCTACGGCGGCCTGGCGCTCGTGCGCTACAACGAAACCGCTCCGGTGGAGGAAAGCGCGGTCGCGGTCACCGCCGAGCCGGACCGCAGCGCCGGAGTGCGCGGATGAGCGGACCGACGGCAATCGACAGCGCCTGGCTCGCCAAGAATCCGCTGCCCGTCCATGGCGAGGGTACCGACAAGAACAGCCGGGGACGCGTGCTGGCGGTCGGCGGCTCGCGGCGCGTGCCGGGCGGGCTGCTCCTGACCGGCGAGGCGGCGCTCCGAGTCGGCGCCGGCAAGCTGATGCTTGCGACCATCGCTTCGGCAGCGCCCTTGCTCGGCGTCGCCATGCCCGAAGCCGGAGTGACCGCGCTCCGGGAGGACGCGGACGGCGAGATCGCGGGCGAGGCGGGCGGGCTGGCGCAGGAGTCGCGGCGCTGCGACACCATCGTGGTGGGGCCCGCCATTTCGGATCGCGCGGCGGCGATCCGGCTGGTCGAACAACTCGCGGACGATCCTCCGGAGGATGCCGCACTGGTGCTGGACGCCGCCGCGGTCGCCTGTGCCGGGCCGCTCGCCGAGCGGCTGGCCTCCGCCTTCGGGGGCAGGCTGGTTCTCACGCCGCACCTCGGCGAGATGGCGGCGCTGTGCGACTGCGAGCCCGAAGAGATCGCCAGGGACCGCGAGGGTGTGACCCTGCGGACGGCAGAGCGCTTCCAGGCCGTGGTCCTGCTCAAGGACAGCAGCACGCTGGTCGCGGCACCCGATGGGCGGACGCTGTTGCGCTATGCGGGCGGCGGCGTCGGGCTGGCCACGGGCGGCTCGGGCGATGTGCTCGCGGGCGCCATCGCGGGGTTGATCGCGCGCGGTGCCGATCCGCTGGTCGCCGCGGGCTGGGGCGTGTGGCTGCATGGCGAGGCGGGGGCGGCCCTGGCGATGGCGAACGGGCCGGTCGGCTTCCTCGGTCGCGAACTGCTGCCCCAGCTTCCGCGACTCTTGCCGCGCTGACCGTCGCGCAGGCAATTCCGTTCGGCGCAGAGTTGGAGTATCGCGCCGGCCCATGAACCGGCCTGCGCTCTCGATCGTGATCCCCTGCTACAATGAAGAAGCGTGTCTGGACGCGCTGCACGCGCGCGTCTCCGCCGCGGCCCATGCCGCGGTGGGGGGCAGCCACGAGATCGTGCTGGTCAACGACGGCTCGCGCGACGGCAGCTGGCCGGTCATGCAGCGCATCGCCGCTGCCGACCCGTGCGTCGTCGCCATCAATCTCTCGCGCAACCATGGCCACCAGCTGGCGCTTACCGCCGGGCTCGACCTGTGCGCGGGCGAGCAGATCCTGATCCTCGACGCCGATCTTCAGGACCCGCCCGAGCTGCTCTCCGACATGCGCGAGACGATGGTGCGGGAGGGCGCGGACGTGGTCTACGCCGTGCGCCGCAAGCGCGAGGGCGAGTCGCTGTTCAAGAAGCTGACCGCCGCCATCTTCTACCGCGTGCTCGATCGCGTGACGGATACGCCCATCCCGCTCGACACCGGCGACTTCCGCCTGATGAGCCGGCGTGCCCTCGACGCCTTCCTGTCGCTTCCCGAACAGGCGCGCTTCATCCGCGGCATGGTCGCCTGGGTGGGCTTCCGCCAAGTGCCGTTCCTCTACGACCGTGCCGAGCGGCACGCGGGCGAAACCAAATATCCGCTCGCCAAGATGATGCGCTTCGCCTTCGACGCCATGACCGGATTTTCCACCGCGCCGCTGCGCCTCGCCAGCCACATGGGGTTGGTGCTCACCGGCGCGTCGGTGCTGCTGATGCTCTACATCGCGATCGGCTGGGCGATGGGGAACGCCGTGCAGGGCTGGACCTCCACCATGCTGGTGGTGGTGTTCCTGGGCGCGGTGCAGATGTTCGTGCTCGGCATGATCGGCGAGTATCTCGGCCGGCTCTATGTCGAATCGAAGCGCCGGCCGCTCTACCTCGTCGCCGATGTGGCGGGCCCGGTGCAGGGCCGCGCCTCGCTCGGCTATCGCGCCGGCGAGCCAGGCGAAGTCATCTACGCACCCCGCGGACCCGGCGCGGCAGAGTAGGCGTGGGGACGTGGATTGTACCCGTTTGTCCTGAGTAGCCATTGAGCGAAGCCGAAATGGCGTATCGAAGGACCGCCACCGGTGCTTCGATACCGGGCTTCGACAAGCTCAGCCCTACTCAGCACGAACGATTCTGATTTAGGCGGGGGCAGACGTGCGGGAGGTCAGCCCGCCCGCGACAGCAGCGTGATCAGCGACAGCCCGGGCGGCAGGGGCAGGCGACCCACCAGGTGCCGCTCCAGCGCAAAGATCTTCTCGAACGCCAGGTTCAGCGGCTTCGCGGGCGGTGAATCGTCGCTGTCGTCCTTGCCGGTCAGCTTGCCGACGGCACGGGCCGCAAGCGCGGCCGGGAACAGCAGCGAGTTGAAATAGCGCAGGCCGTTATGGGCCAGGCCTGCATCGGCGATCGCCTTCGCCAGCGTCGCCTTGGAATAGCGGCGGTGGTGGTGGTTCACCACGTCGTGCGCGCTCCACATCCACTGGTGCGCCGGCACGGTGACCAGGATCTTGCCGCCCGGCTTCAGCCGCCGCGCCATGCCCGCGAGTGCCGCGACATCGTCCTCGATATGCTCGACGACGTCGAGCACCGCGATCAGGTCGTAATGGCCTTCCGGAACCCCGGTGAGCTTGGGAAGCGGCGCCTCGCCGACCGGCTTGCCCAGCCGCGCGCTGGCGATGTCGCGCGCCGCCGCGTCGATCTCGATCGCGTCCACGTCGCCGAACGCGGCGAGCATGGGCAGGTTGTGACCGGTGCCGCAGCCGATCTCCAGGATGCGCGCCTCCTTCGGCAGCCCCGCATAGCGCGCGATATAGTCGGCAAGGATGTCGCGACGGGCACGATACCACCAGTGGGTGGAGTCATGCGCTGCCATGCGATCGTAGATGACGCGGTCCATATCAGCCAAACACCAGCCAGCGGTTGAGGATGAAGGTGAAGATCGTGGCGAGCGCCACCGCCGGAAGCAACGGCGCCCAGGCCGGGAGCCCGAACAGGGCCGTGCCGACCCAGGTGATCGCCGCGTTCAGCGCCATGCCCGATCCCTGCACCGCCACGAACTGCAGCTGCTGGCGAACGCCCGGGTGGCGGGTGCCATGGCCCTTGAAGCTCCAGCGGCTGTGCAGGAAGAAGCCGGCGGTCACCGCCACGGCGAAGGCGAACGGCACTGCGTAGACCGCATGCTCCCGCGCGAAGACCCAGGTGGTGAGGGGCAGGTACACCGCGGCATAGATCAGCGTCGAGATGCCACCCGCGATGCCGAATCGGATCAGCTGGCCGAGCATGCCGCTCGTCCGCATCGTCTCGACCCGCCTCAAGATGGTGTCCACGCTCGTCTCGCCCTTGCCCTTTGCGCGCCCGCCACTAGAGCCGGCGCCGAGCGCGCGGGCAGTATCGTGCCCGCCGGGGTGAGGAAAGCGGTTTTGAACGACGGGTCGGGCAAGCTCAGTCTCGCACAGATGCTGGAGCGCCATTGGGTGCGCCGGGCGCTGCTGGTTTGGGTGGTGATCGCCACCGTCTATCTGATCCAGCGCTGGCCGCAGATCCACTGGCTGGTGCTCAACGACACCGACGACAACATGCGGCTGATGCAGGTCCGCGGGCTGCTCGGCGGCCAGGGCTGGTACGACCTGCGCCAGTACCGCCTCGATCCCCCGGTCGGGATCGACATCCATTGGTCGCGGCTCGTCGACCTGCCGATCGCTGGGCTGTTCCTGCTGTTCAAGCCGTTCACCGGCGCCGCCCTTGCGGAGCGGCTGGCGTGCGGTATCGCGCCGCTGCTGCCGCTGGGCATCGTGCTGGTCGCAATCGCCGCGACCGTCCGCCGGCTGGTCGCGCCCCAGGCATGGGCGCTCGCCATCCTGTTCCTGTTCGGCTGTTCCGCGACGCTGCCGATGTTCATGCCGATGCGCATCGACCACCATGGCTGGCAGCTCGCCTGCCTCAGCCTCACGGTCGCGGGGCTCGCCGATCCGCGCAAGGGCAGGGGCGGGGCGCTGGTCGGCATCTCGAGCGCGGTGTCGCTCACCATCGGCCTCGAACTGCTGCCCTATTGCGCGATGGCAGGCGGCCTGGTCGCGCTGCGCTGGGTGTGGGACCCGGCGGAGGCGCGGCGGCTCGCCGTCTATGGCGCGACGCTTGCCGGCGGCAGCGCGCTCGGCTTCGTCGCCTTTGCCTCCAACGCCAACTATGCGATGCGCTGCGATGCGCTGACCCCGGTGTGGCTGTCGGTGACGGTCGCGGGCGGCGCGGCGCTGTTCGCGCTCTCGCGGCTGCCGCTCGAAAGCCGCCTCGCCCGGCTCGCGGCCGGTGCGGCCGTGGGGGCGGTGATCGCGGGCGGCTTCGCGCTGCTGTTCCCCCAGTGCCTGTCACGGCCAGAAGGCGTGTCGGACGAGCTCGCAAATCTTTGGCTCAACAACGTCCGGGAAGCCAAGCCGATCTACAAGCACCCGCTGCGCATCGCGGTGCCGATCGCGGTCGTGCCGGCGCTGGGCCTGTTGGGCGCATGCCTCGCCTGCTGGCGCGCCCGCCGCAATCCGGAGCAGCTGGCGGGCTGGGCCGCGATCGCGCTGTTCACCGCCTTTGCCGGGGCGATGCTGCTGTGGCAGATCCGCGCCGGCCCCGCCGCACAGCTGCTGGCGATCGCGGGCGAAGTGGCGCTCGCCTGGATGATCCTCAGTTGGTTCGTCCGCCGCCGTTCGACCGCCATCAAGGTCGCAGGCGCGGTGCTTGCGGTCGTGTTGCTGCTCGCCGGGCTGTTCTCCGCGACGCTGATCCAGCGCCTGCGCCTCGACCCGCCGGACCGGCGCACGCTGATGGTGAACCGAGCCAGCGCGCGCTGCATGAGCATCTCGGCGCTGGCCGAGCTGAACCGCATCCCGGCGGCCACCATGTTCACCCATGTCGACATGGGGCCGCGGCTGATCGTCGGCACCCATCACAACGGCATCACCGGCCCGTATCACCGCAACGAGCAGCCGATCCTGGACGTGCACCACGCCTTCCAGGGCAGCGCCGATGCGTTTCGCCGGATCGCGGGGCGCCACGGCGCGACCTATCTGCTGGTCTGCCCGAACCTTGCGGAAACCACGCTCTACCGCGCGCGCGCGCCGGAGGGCTTCTACGCCCAGCTTGCCAAGGGCCAGGTGCCGGCATGGCTGGAGCCGGTGCCGCTGTCGAAGCGGGCACCGTTCAAGCTGTGGCGGATCCGATATGCGGCCGCAGCCGCGGCCGCAGCGCCGGCCCGCTGATCGGGATCAGTCCGGAAGGAAGCGGCTGACGACGTCGCGCGCCAGCCTCGAGGGGCGGCGCGTGTCCGAATCGAGCGAGCACCAGGTGCTCTGCACCTCGGCCAGCACTTCCTCGCCGCGCTTGATCAGCGTGGAGAAGAAGGCACGCGCACCCTGGACGCGCTCCGCGACCACGGTCGCGATGATGGCATCGTCCAGAAAGGCCGGGCGGCGATAGGTGATCTCGTGCTTGAGCGCGACCCACAGGTGCCGGCCGACCGCCTCGGCAGGAGCGACCTTCTCCCAATAGGCGACGACGGCTTCCTGGACCCAGGACAGGTACACCGCATTGTTCACATGACCCATGTGATCGATGTCGGCAGGTGCCACGGCGAGCGGGTGGAGGTGCATGGGAAACGCCTGCGCGCCACTGACAATCCTGTCAATTGCTTTGGGTGGAACCGTCGATGCGCTGCGCTGCATTCACCACGTCGGCGGCCCGGAGTGCTGCCAGCAGGCGCATCAGGTGGGTCGCGTCCCGCACCTCCAGGTCGATGGTGTTGGTGTGGAAGGTGGTGTCGCGGTTGTCGAGCCGCAGTCCAAGGATGTTCGCCTTGTGCGCGCCGATGATGGTCGCGATCGCGCCCAGCGCACCCGGCTCGTTCTTCAGCGTCACCGCGATGCGCGCAGTGCCGCCCTCGGCACCGTCGCCCCAGGCGACGTCGATCCAGTCGGCGTCGTAGCGATCGGCGAGCGAGGGACAGCTGATCGCATGCACCTCGATGCCGCCGCCGGGCTTGCGCAGCGCGACGATGCGATCGCCCGGGACCGGGCGGCAGTCCTCGGCCAGGTCGAAGGCGACCCCCGGCGTCAGCCCCTCGATCAGGATCGGGGCGCGCTGCCCGAGCAGCTGCTTGGCACGAGCACCCGCGGCGGTGCCGGGCATCAGCGCCTCGATCACCGCCTCGTCGTCCAGCTTGCCGTTGGCGATCGCGTCGCGCAGCGCGTTCTCGTCCGACAATCCCAGCCGCTTGAGCGCGTCCTCCACCGCCGCCGCGCTAAGCGTGACCGGCAGCCGCGCGACGATGTCGTCATAGAGCTTGGCACCGAGCGCCAGCGTCTCCTCGCGCTCCTTGTGCCGCAGGTGCCGGCGGATCGCCGCCTGCGCCTTGCCGGTCACCGCGAAGTTCAGCCAGTTGCTCTGCGGCTCCTGCGCCTTGGACCGCAGGATCTGCACCTGGTCGCCGTTGCGCAATTCGGTACGCAGCGGCACCACGCGCCCGTTGACCTTCGCGCCCACCGCTTGGCTGCCGAGGTCGGTATGAACGGCATAGGCGAAGTCGATCGGCGTGGCGCCCTTGGGCAACTGGTGCAGCTCGCCCTTGGGCGTGAAGGCAAAGATGCGATCCTGGTACATCGCCATGCGCGTGTGCTCGAGCAGCTCTTCCGGGCTCTCGGCCGTGTCCAGGATTTCCACCAGGTCGCGGATCCAGCTGACCTGGGTGTCGGGTCGCACCGCGTCCTGCTTATAGGCCCAGTGCGCCGCCATGCCGAACTCGGCCTGCGCATGCATGGCGCGCGTGCGGATCTGGATTTCGACGCGCATGTTCTCGGAATGAATGACGCTGGTGTGCAGCGAGCGATAGCCGTTGCGCTTGGGCGTCGAGATATAGTCCTTGAACCGGCCCGGGACCATCGGCCAGCGCCGGTGGATGATGCCTAGCGCCCGGTAGCATTCCTCCTCGGTCTCCACGATCGCGCGGAACGCCATGATGTCGGTCAGCTGCTCCATGCTGACGTGGCGCTCCGACATCTTGCGCCAAATGGAATAGGGGTGCTTCTCGCGGCCGGAGACCTCGGCCTCGATGCCGCTGCGCTCCAGCAGCTGTTTCAGCCCGCCCGCAATGCTCTCGATGCGCTCGCGGCCGCCGGTCTGCAGCTGCTCCAGCCGGCGCGTGATCGACTCATACGCTTCCGGCTCGATCTGCTGGAAGGCGAGCGTCTGCATCTCGTTCATGAATTCGTACATGCCGATCCGCTCGGCGAGCGGGGCGTAGATCTCCATGGTCTCGCGCGCGATCCGCCGCCGCTTCTCGGGCTTGGCGATGTGATGCAGCGTGCGCATGTTGTGCAGCCGGTCGGCCAGCTTCACCAGCAGCACGCGAATGTCGTCGGACATCGCCAGTAGGAACTTGCGCAGGTTTTCCGCCGCGCGCTGGTTCTCGGTCTGCGCCTCGATCTTCGACAGCTTGGTCACGCCGTCGACCATGCGCGCCACCGATGGCCCGAACTTCGCCTCGATTTCCTCCGGCGTCGCGACCGTGTCCTCGATCGTGTCGTGGAGGATCGCGGTGGCGATCGTCTCGTCGTCCAGGTGCAGGTCGGTCAGGATGCCCGCCACCTCGATCGGGTGGCTGAAATAAGGGTCACCTGATGCCCGTTTCTGGCTGCCATGGGCATGCATTGAAAAGACATAGGCGCGGTTCAGCAACGCCTCGTCGGCCTCCGGGTCATAGCCTTTGACCCGCTCCACCAGTTCATATTGTCGCAGCACGGGAACTAGATGGGGTGGCTCGCTGCTGCTTTGCAACGAAATTCTCCCGCTTCAGGGGGAGATTTGCTTCGACGGCTCTCGGGGATGCGGCGCAGCATCGCCGGGCTGGCGGCGGAGCGAAGACCGGCCTCGCTCCGCCCCTGGATCAGCCGGCCGCCTGGCCGGGCGTGTTGACGCCCATCGACTGGAGGTAGCGCTTCACGTTGCGCGCCGCCTGGCGCAGCCGTTGCTCATTCTCGACCATGGCGATGCGGACATAGCCCTCGCCGTTCTCGCCATAGCCGACGCCCGGTGCGACCGCGACCTTGGCATGGGTGAGCAACTGCTTGGAGAACTCCAGCGAGCCGAGATGTGCCAGCGCCGGCGGCAGCGGCGCCCAGGCGAACATCGAGGCGGGCGGGGAGGGGATGTCCCAGCCGGCGCGCGCGAAGCTCTCGACCATCACGTCGCGACGCTTGTGATAGAGCTGGCGATTGCGTTCGACGATGTCCTGCGGGCCATTGAGCGCCGCACAGGCCGCGGCCTGGATGGGAGTGAACGCGCCATAGTCGAGGTAGGACTTCACCCGCGTCATCGCCGCGATCAGCTGCTTGTTGCCGACCGCGAAGCCGATGCGCCAGCCCGCCATGGAATAGGTCTTCGACAAGGAGGTGAACTCGATCGCGACATCCTTCGCGCCCTTCACCTGCAGGATGGAGGGCGTCGGCTTGCCGTCGAAATACAGCTCCGAATAAGCGAGGTCGGACAGGATCCAGACCTTGTTCTCCTTCGCCCAGGCGACCAGCCGCTCGTAGAAGGCGAAATCCACCGCCTCCGCCGTCGGGTTCGACGGATAGTTCACGACCAGGATGCTCGGCCGCGGCACGGTGAAGTTCATCGCCCGCTCGAGGCTTTCGAAATAGGCATCGTCCGGCGTCGTCGGCACCGCGCGGATGGTGGCGCCCGCGATGATGAAGCCGAAGGTGTGGATCGGGTAGCTGGGGTTGGGCGCCAGCACCACGTCGCCGGGCGCCGTGATCGCGGTGGCGAGGCTGGCAAGCCCCTCCTTCGATCCCATGGTCACGACGACCTCGGTTTCGGGGTCGATGTCGACGCCGAAGCGCCGGCCGTAATAGTTCGCCTGCGCACGCCGCAGCCCGGGGATACCCTTGGACGCCGAATAGCCATGGGCATCGGGCTTGCGCGCGACCTCGCACAGCTTGTCGATCACATGGGGCGGCGGCGGCAGGTCCGGGTTGCCCATGCCCAAGTCGATGATGTCCTCCCCGCCCGCGCGCGCCGCCGCTCGCATCGCGTTCACTTCGGCGATGACATAAGGCGGCAGGCGCTTGATGCGGTAGAATTCCTCGGACATCGGTCCCTCGTTGCTTGATGGAGCGTTCTTCTACGCCATTCGCGCGCTTGCGGGAAACAAAGTTGGCGTCCCGCACGCATCGGCCGCAACGAAAACACGCCCACCCGATCGGGCCTGACGCAACCGCTGGCTTGCGCTACACCCGCCGGACGGCACCAGATCGAGAGGAATGTCATGGCAGACGATGCCGCACCCCCGCCGCCGGAGCAGCCGGCGATCCCCTCGCTCGCCGACATCCAGCATTGGACGGCGGTGTTCGGCCGCGCGCAGCAGATGCTGCTGGAGCATGGCTTCGCCTTCCCGGCCGACAAGGAGGCCAAGGCGGCTCCGGCCGGTGACGCTGCTCCCGCCGCACTGCCGGCCTGGGCGGATCCGTTCGCTTTGGCACAGGCCGGTGCCGACTATTGGGCCGACACGCTCAAGCTGTGGCAGCGCTTCGTCGATCCCGCCCATGCCGAGCCGTATGTCGAGCCGGAGGCGCAGGCCCGCGACCGCCGGTTCAAGGCGCCGCAATGGCACGAGCAGCCGGTGTTCGACTTCATCCGCCAGAGCTATTTCCTGGCCTCCGAGCATCTGATGAAGGGCGTCGACGCGCTCGAAGGCGTCGAACCGCGCCAGAAGGAGCGGCTCCGCTTCCTTGCCCGCGGCTTCGTCGACGCGATGAGCCCGACCAACTTCCCCGTTACCAACCCGCTGGTGCTGGAGCGGATCGTCGAGACGCGGGGCGAGAACCTGCTGAAGGGCCTGCAGAACCTCTTGTCCGACATGGCGCGCGGGCAGCTAACCCAGAGCGACGCCAGCGCGTTCGAGGTCGGGCGCAACATCGCCACCACGCCCGGCAAGGTCATCAAGCGCACGGAGCTCTACGAGCTGATCCACTATGCGCCGACCACCGAGAAGGTGCTGGCGACGCCGCTGCTGATCTTCCCACCGTGGATCAACCGCTTCTACATCCTCGACCTGACGGCCGAGAAGAGCTTCATCCGCTGGGCGGTGGAGCAGGGGCTGTCGGTGTTCGTCGTCTCCTGGCGCTCGGCCGACGCCAGCATGAAGGACGTGCGCTGGGACGATTACGTGCTGCGCGGCCAGATCGATGCGATTGACACCGTGCGCGCGCTGCTGGACGTGCCGGCGGTGCACACCGTCGGCTATTGCGTGGCCGGGACCACGCTTGCCGCGACGCTCGCGCTGCTGGCGGCGCGCGGGGAGGCGGACAAGGTCGCGAGCGCAACCTTCTTCACCGCGCAGGTCGATTTCTCCCAGGCGGGCGAGCTGTCGCTGTTCGTGGACGATGACCAGCTGGAGTTGATCCGCACCTTGTCGGCAGAGGGGTTCCTGGACGGCCGGGTCATGGCCGCCACGTTCAACCTGCTGCGCGGGCGGGAGCTGATCTGGAACTATGTCACCGCCAACTATCTGCTTGGCGAGGACGCGCCGCCGTTCGACCTCCTCCACTGGAATGCGGACGTCACCAACCTGCCGGCGACCTGGCACCTGAGCTACCTGACCGACCTCTACCGTGACAACCGGCTGGTGCAGCCCGGGTCGATCGCGATCGATGGGACGCCGTTGGACCTCACCACCGTCCGCACCCCCAGCTACATCCAGGCGGGGCGCGAGGACCATATCGCGCCGGCAGAAAGCGTGTGGCGGATCACCCACCACTTCGGAGGGCCGCTTCGCTTCGTCTTGGCGGGCTCCGGCCACATCGCCGGCGTCGTCAATCCGCCGGCCGCGGGCAAGTATCAGTATTGGCTCAACGACTCGCCCGGAGTGGCGACGCTCGCCGACTTCCTGGCCGGCGCGCGCGAGGTGAAGGGCAGCTGGTGGCCCGACTGGATCCAGTGGCTGCGCGGGATCGATGCTGCGGAGGTTGCGGCGTCGGGCGCACGCGTTCCGGGCGAGGGTGCGCTCCCGGCGCTGGGGCCGGCCCCTGGCGAGTATGTTCTGAAAATATAAGGGATCGCGGGCATTTAGCGGTTTTGTGAGCAGTGATGCTGCGCCGCACAATCCCGATTGCAATGGGCGGCAACAAGGCGTATTTGTTGCAGCGCAGCAGCGCGCAGGAGGCCGTTCGCATGGCAGGCAAGGAACCCAAGGCAAAGGCGCCCGCGCCATTGGCTCGCAAGGCTCCGCCGCTTCGTGCCAAGCCGGCCGTGTCCCCGCCGCCTGTTGCCGCCGCCGCCGAAAAGAAGCCTGTCGAAGTCCCGTTCGTGGCACCCGCCGCGCCGGAGCCGATCGAACAGCTCGTGGCTCCGGTGACCGCGCAGTTGGAAACCATCGCCGACAAGCCCGCCGACACCGCTGCCGCCGCGATGGCCGCAGCCGATGTGCAGGCGCATGCCGGGGAAACCAGCCCGGACGCCGCCCAGCCGGCCGCGCCCGCGCCAGAGGAACGCACCATGATCCACACCAACGAAGCTGCCGAAGCCACCACCGACAAGGCGCAGGCCCTGTTCTCCGACTTCAACGCCCGCACCAAGGCGGCGATGGAAAAGAGCGCCAAGAGCGTCGAGGAAATGACCGACTTCGCCAAGGGCAACGTCGAAGCGCTGGTCGAGGCCAGCCGCATCGCTGCCAAGGGCTTTGAGTCGATCGGCCACGACGCCGCCGACTTCGGTCGCCGCAACTTCGAGAACGCGACCGCGACCATGAAGACGCTGGCGTCCGTCAAGTCGCCGACCGAGTTCTTCAAGCTCCAGTCCGACTTCTTCCGCGGCGCGTTCGACTCGTTCGTGGCCGAGACGTCGAAGAACACCGAAGCGATGCTGAAGCTGGCCGGCGACGCCGCGCAGCCGCTGTCGAACCGCGTCGCGCTCGCGACCGACAAGTTCAAGGTCGTCGGCGCCTGAACCCATCCACGCGTCGGGTTTGACGCGGGAAGAAAAGGGGCGTTCGCGCAAGCGGGCGCCCTTTTTTCATACCCGTTGCTCGGCCGTGGCGGTGGTCCGGCTGTGCTGGTCCGGCACGGCCAAATCCACCGGTCGCCGCGCACGCGGCCTTGCCCTTGCGACTTGCGATGCCATATTTGCCGTTCGTGATGATCGATGCCTCCACCCTGCGTCCCCGCCTTGCAGAAGGCGGCGAGAACGACGACGATTCGGGCTCCGTCTCGGGTGTCGCCACGCGCACCCGCACGCGGACCAAGAAGCCGACGCCTTATCGCGTGCTGATGCTCAACGACGATTACACGCCCATGGAGTTCGTCGTGCTCGTCCTCCAGCGCTTCTTCCGCATGAACATGGAAGAGGCGACTCGCGTGATGCTCCACGTCCACCAGAAGGGCGTCGGCGTCTGCGGCGTGTTCAGCTACGAGGTGGCGGAAACCAAGGTCGGGCAGGTGATGGACTTCGCGCGCCAAAACCAGCATCCGCTCCAGTGCACGTTGGAAAAGGCCTGATCGCCGGGCGCTGATCCCTCCTCGCTTCTAGTGCTCCTGCGCAGGCAGGAGCCCAGGGCCGCACGCACCACCGACCATTGTTCTGCCTGGCCCGGGCTGCCGCTTGCGCGCCGCCCGCAACTGAGTAAAGCCGCGACATGGACCGTATCCTCATCCGCGGCGGCAACCGTCTGAAGGGCCGCATCGCCATCTCGGGCGCGAAGAACGCTGCCCTCACGCTGCTGCCTTGCGCGCTCTTGACCGAAGAGCCGCTGACGCTGCGCAACCTACCGCGCCTGGCCGACGTCGACAGCTTCGGCCACCTGCTCAACCAGTTCGGCGTCTCGACCATGATCGAGGGCGCGCACCCCAGCGACTTCGGCCGCGTGATGACGATGCGCGGGCAGCGCCTGACCTCCACGGTCGCGCCCTATGACATCGTCCGCAAGATGCGCGCCTCCATCCTGGTGCTCGGCCCGCTGGTCGCGCGCGCGGGTGAGGCGACCGTGTCGCTGCCGGGCGGCTGCGCGATCGGCAACCGCCCGATCGACCTGCACCTCAAGGCCCTGGAAGCCTTGGGCGCGGAGATCGAGCTCGCCGCCGGCTATGTGAAGGCGACGGCGCCGAACGGCCGCCTGCCCGGTGGCCGCGTCACCTTCCCGATCGTCTCGGTGGGCGCGACCGAGAACGCGCTGATGGCAGCCGTGCTCGCTTCGGGCTCCTCGGTGATCGACAACGCCGCGCGTGAGCCCGAGATCGTCGACCTGTGCCGCTGCCTGGTGGCGATGGGCGCGCGCATCGACGGCATCGGCACCGAGCGGCTGGAGATCGAGGGCGTCGATCGCCTCCACGGGGCCACCTATGCCGTCATGCCGGATCGGATCGAGGCGGGCAGCTATGCCTGCGCGGCCGCGATCACCGGCGGTGCCGTCGAACTGGCGGGGATCGCCGCCGAGGACATGCGCGCGACCATCGACGCGCTGGTCGAGGCGGGCGTCACCGTCGAGGAGCGCCGCAACGCGCTGTTCGTCGAGGCGACCGGGCCCATCGGCCCGCTCACGCTGTCGACGGCGCCGTTCCCGGGCTTCGCCACCGACATGCAGGCGCAGTTCATGGCGATGCTGACCAAGGCCAATGGCGCCAGCGTGCTCACGGAGACGATCTTCGAGAACCGCTACATGCACGTGCCGGAACTGGCGCGCATGGGTGCCGACATCCAGGTGCGCGGCCGGGTGGCCGTGGTGCGCGGTGTCGACAAGCTGGTCGGCGCGCCCGTGATGGCGACGGACCTCCGTGCGTCGATGAGCCTGATCATCGCCGGCCTCGCCGCCGAGGGCGAGACCTCGGTCAGCCGCATCTATCACCTCGACCGCGGCTATGAGCGGCTGGAGGAAAAGCTGCAGGCAGTCGGCGCCGACATCCAGCGCGTCGGCGGGGAGTAAGGGGAGGGGGCAGACTGCCCCTTCTTCGCCCTGCTAGCGGGGGCGAGCAGCCGGGATCAGACCCTCCGCTCGCCCATGCCGCAATCCGCGGCTTCGGACAGCTCGATCTGCAGCGTGGCGTGGCCGATGCCGAAGTCGTGCGCCAGCCGGTGCTGCGTGCTCGCCAGGAACGCATCGCCCGGATGCCCGCCTGGCATCACCAGATGCGCGGTCAGCGCCGTCTCGGTGGTGCTCATCGGCCAGATGTGCAGGTCGTGCAGCCGCGCGACCCCAGGCAGCCCCGCCAGCATCGCGGCCACCTTGTCCGGATCGATGCCGGGCGGCACCGCCTGCAGTGCGAGCACGGTGGATTCCTTGAGCAGCCCCCAGGTGCTCCACAGGATCACCGCCACGACGAGCAGGCTGACCGCCGGATCGATCCAGGCCGCACCGCTCCACAGGTAGAGCGCGCCGGCGATCACGACGCCGGCCGAAACCGCGGCGTCGGCGGCCATGTGCAGGAACGCGCCGCGGATGTTCACGTCGCCCTTGCGCCCGCTCGCGAACAGCATCGCCGTGCCCAGGTTCACCAGAATGCCGATGGCGGCGACGATCATCACCGGCCCCGCCTCGATCGGCTGCGGATCGGAGAGGCGCCGGAACGCCTCCAGCGCGATGGCGCCCACCGCCACCAGCAGCACCAGCGCGTTCGCCAGCGCCGCCAGGATCGAGGAGCCGCGCAGCCCATAGGTGAACCGCTTGGACGTGGGCCGCTTGGCAAGCTCCGCGCCGCCCCAGGCGATCAGCAGGCCCAGCACGTCCGACAGATTGTGCCCCGCGTCCGCCAGCAGCGCCACCGAGTTGGTAAGGAACCCCGCACCACCCTCGATCGCGACGAAAGCAAGGTTGAGCGCGGTGCCGATCGCAAAGGCGCGGCCGAAGTCGGCGGGCGCATGGCTATGCCCGTGGCCGCCGTGCGCATGGCCGTGGCTATGGCCATGGCTATGCCCGTGATTCGCGTGGTCGTGTCCCATCCCGGCCTGGGTAGCTGGCCGGGGGGAGGTGATGCTAGCCCATCGGCCGCGCCTCAGGCGCTGCCCTTGCGTCCCATCTTCTCGACGCGCGCGACCACGTCCTCGCGCACCGCGGGGCACACGAACTTGCTGATGTCGCCGCCGTAGAGGGCGATCTCCTTCACCAGCCGGCTGGCGATCGGTTGAAGCGAGACGTCGGCCATCAGGAACACCGTTTCGACCCGCGGATTGATCTGCTGGTTCATGCCGGCCATCTGATATTCGTATTCGAAGTCCGCGACGGCGCGCAGGCCGCGCACGATCACGCTGGCGTGCTCGCGCTCGGCGAAGTCCATCAGCAGCGAATCGAAGCTCACCACGCGGATGTCGCCGCCGATGTCGGCGACTTCGCGCTCCACCATCGCCAGCCGCTCGGCCAGCGAAAACATCGGCGACTTGGACGGGTTGGTGGTGACGCCGATCACCAGCCGGTCGACCAGCTTGGCGCCGCGGCGGATGATGTCCATGTGGCCGCGCGTGATCGGGTCGAAGGTGCCGGGATAGACCCCGATGCGCACGCTCACCGATCACGCTCCAGCACATAGCGGGCGATGTCGCGCAAGAGGTCCGCCTCCGGGCCAAAGGCGTGGAGATGCGCCACCGCCTGGTCGATCAGCATCCGCGCCTGTTCGCGCGCGCGCTCCTGGCCCAGCAGCGAGACGAACGTCTCCTTGCCGGCGTCGCCATCCTTGCGAAGCGCCTTGCCGACCGCCGCTTCGTCGCCCTCGACGTCGAGCAGGTCGTCGGCGATCTGGAAGGCGAGGCCGAGGTCATGCGCATAGCCGCGCAGGCCGGTGCGGCCCTCCACCGGCAAGCGACCGAGGATCGCGCCGGCTTCGACCGAACAGGCGATCAGCGCGCCGGTCTTGAGCGCCTGCAGCCGGGTCACGGTGGCAAGGTCGAAGCGGGTGCCCTCCGCCTCCAGGTCCATCGCCTGGCCGCCCGCCATGCCCGCCGGGCCGGCAGCGCGCGCGAGATCCGCGATCAGCTCGACCCGTACGCGCGGATCGGGATGAGTCTCCTCGTCCGCGAGCAGCTCGAACGCCAGGGCGTGGAGCGAATCGCCGGCCAGGATCGCCGTCGCCTCATCGAACGCCTTGTGCACCGTCGGCTTGCCGCGGCGCAGGTCGTCGTCGTCCATCGCCGGCAAATCGTCGTGAATCAGGCTGTAGACGTGGATGCACTCGATCGCAGTCGCAACGCGCGCCAGGCAGGTGCGGTCCACTGCGAACAGCTGGCCGGTGGCGAACACCAACAGCGGCCGCAGCCGCTTGCCGCCGCCGATCGCGGCATGGCGCATCGCTTCGTACAGCGGCGCGCGGGCATCCTCGGGCACCGGCAGCAGCAGGTCGAACTGCCGGTCGATCTCCGCCCCGACCTCGCGCAGCGCGGCCTCCAGCGACGAAAGGGTTTCGGCGGTCGCCACGTCAGCCCGCGGCAAAAGGCGTGGTGCCGGTCGGGCGGCCGTCGGCGCCCAGGCGGATCGCCTCGATCCGCTCCTGCGCGGCATCCAGCCGGGCGGCGCAATGCTGGCGCAGCTTGTCGCCCCGCTCATAGAGCTGGATCGCCTTGTCGAGCTCCTCGTCGCCCGTTTCCAGCCGGCCGACGATCTGCTCCAATTCCTTGAGCGCCTGCTCGAAGCTGAGCCCCGCGACGTCCTGTTCTTCTGTCATGCGCGAGCTATGCGGCAGGTCCGCTAAAGGCGCAACCGCCGGACCGATCGGCGTGCTGCCGCGTTACTGCGGCAACCCCGAAACCGTCGAGAAAGCCCCCATGTTTACTAGCATCAATCCCGCCACGGGTGAGACCGTCGCCACCTATGCCGAGCTGACGGACGCCGAAGTGGAGAAGAAGGTCGCGGCCGCTCACGCCGCCTTCGCGCAGTGGCGCACGACCGATCTCGCCACCCGCACGGCGCTGCTCTCCGCGATCGCCGACCAGTTCGAGGCGAACAAGCAGCGCCTGGGCGAGATCGCGACGCGCGAGATGGGCAAGACGCTCAAGTCCGCGATCGCCGAGGTCGAGAAATGCGTCAGCGGCTTTCGCTATTATGCCGAGCATGGGCCGAAGCTGCTGGAGCCGGTCGAGGTGCCGCTGGCCAAGGGCACCGGCAGCGCCCGCTGGCTGCCAATCGGCGTGGTGCTCGCGATCATGCCGTGGAACTTCCCCTATTGGCAGGTGGTGCGCTTCCTTGCTCCCTGCATCCTCGCGGGCAACGTCGGCCTCCTGAAGCACGCCTCGCTCACCCAGGGCTGTGCGCAGGCGATCGAGGAGATGGTGACGGCGGCCGGCGCGCCGGAGGGGCTGTTCGCCAACCTCGGCATTCCGTCGCGCCGGGTCGCGCCGCTGATCGAGGACGATCGCATCGTCGCCGTCACCCTCACCGGCAGCGAGGGCGCAGGCATCAAGGTCGCCGAGGCCGCAGGCCGCGCGCTCAAGAAGGTGGTGCTCGAACTCGGCGGGTCGGACCCGTTCATCGTCATGCCGTCCGCCAACCTCGACGCGGCGGCCCAGGCGGCGGTCACTGGCCGTATCCAGAACGCCGGGCAGTCGTGCGTCTGCGCCAAGCGGATGATCGTCCACGCCGACATCTACGACGCCTTCCTCGACAAGTTCGCGCAGGGCATGCGCGACGCCAAGGTCGACGATCCCATGGCCGAGGACACGACCATGGGCCCGCTCTCCAGCGTCGAGCAGCGCGACACCGTGCTCGAACAGGTCGCAACCGCCCAGCAGAAGGGCGCGCGGCTGCTGATGGGTGCCGAAAAGATCGACCGCCCTGGCGCCTGGATGACGCCTGGCGTCCTGGTCGACGTGCCGCTCGACGATCCGGTTGCGCAGGAGGAATTGTTCGGCCCGGTCGCGATGGTGTTCCGCGCCGCCGACATCGACGAGGCGATCCGCATCGCGAACGATGTCCCCTTCGGCCTCGGCTCCAGCGTCTGGACCAAGGACCCCTCCGAGCAGGAGCGCTTCGTGCGCGACATCGAGGCCGGCATGACCGCGATCAACCAGATTCTCGCCTCGGTGCCGGAGGCGCCGTTCGGCGGCATCAAGCGCTCCGGCCACGGCCGCGAGCTCGGTCCCTGGGGCCTGCACGAGTTCATGAACCTGAAGGCCGTGCTCCGCGCGCCGGAGACGGCGCCGAAGGACGCCGGCAGCGCCGCCAGCGAATAGCGCGATAGCGGTTTGGGCGTACCCCGGCGGAGGCCGGGGCCCAGTTGGGGTGGCCGTGCGAGGTTCGCTGCCCTTTCGGCCGACATCACAACTGGACCCCGGCCTTCGCCGGGGTACCGGAACGAACGGCCGACGGACCGTGCCCCGCGCGCGAACACGCCCTGGCGGAACTACGGCGTCGGCGTGCCCGCCCAGCCGCCGCCCATCGACTGGTAGACGGCCACCAAGGCGGTCAGCTGGTCGGCGCGCGCCTGGGCAAGCGCCAGCTGCGCGTTGAACAGGCTGCGCTGCGCATCGAGCTGCTCCAGATACGGGCTGTAGCCGGCGCGGTAGCGGTTGGTCGCGTGCCGCAGCGTTTCGGCAAGCGCCACCCGCTGCGCCTCCAGCCGCCGCTGCTGCTCGCCCAGCCGATCGACCGCGGCCAGCGCATCCTCCACCTCGCGGAACGCGGTCAGCACCGTCCGCTGATAGGCAAATGCCGCCTGGTCGCGCCGGGCGGCCGAAGCCTCGACGCCGCCGCGCAGCCGCCCGCCCTGGAAGATCGGCGCGAGCACGCTTGCCCCCAGCGACCAGATGCCGACCGGGCTGCCCAGCGAGCTGGAGAACAACTCACCGGTCGATGCCGCCAGGTTGAGCGAGGGAAGGAACGCCGCGCGCGAGGCGGCGAGCGTCGCGTCGGACGCCGCCAGGGTCAGCTCGGCCTGCGCGATGTCCGGACGCCGGCGCAGCAGTTCGGAGGGCAGGGTGGCCGGGATTGCCGGCGCCTGCAGCGTCGCGAGCGTGGCTCCGCGTTCGATGGCGCGGGGCGACTCGCCGATCAGCACCGCCAGGGCATCCTCCTGCCGCCGCGCGGCGAGCTCGAGCGTCGGCAGCGTCTGCGCGACGTTCTGATACTCGGCTTCCGCCTGGCGGAGCTCCAGTTCGGAGGTGTAGCCGACTTCGGCGCGATTGCGGGCGATGCGCAGTGCCTCGCCGCGGGAGGCGATCGTATCGCGCGCGATGGCGATGCGAGCATCCAGCCCGCGCAGGGTGATGTAGCCGGACGCCGTCGCCGCAGCGACGCTCAGTCGCGCGGCGTCCGCCGCAGCGGCCGCGGATTCGGCGGACAGCCGCGCTGCCTCGACCTGGTTCGCGATGCGCCCGAACAGGTCGATCTCATAGGCGGCCTGGAATACCGGCTGGGCTGAGGTGCCGACCCCGGGCTGGCCGAGCGCATTGACGCTGCGCGATTCGGTCAGGCTTGTGCCGGCGCTGAGGGTCGGCAGCCGGGCGGCGCGGGCGATCGTCTCCTGGGCGCGCGCCTCCCGCACCCGCGCGACCGCAATCCCGATCTCGCTGTTGCGGGCAAGCGCCGCCTCCACCAGTCGCGTCAGCACCGGATCGCCGAAGCGCTGCCACCATTGCGCGTCGACCGCCGCGCCGGCGGGCAACTGCGTGCGCCATGCCGCCGGAGGCATGACGGAGGCACCCGCGGGCGGGGGCGTCTCGGGTGGGGTGCAGCCGGCAGCCAAGGCGACCGCCGCAAGCGCGCAGAGGCTGCGCCTCATCGGGCGGTCGGGGCGGGGGTGCCCCGCGTATCGACGCGTGCGTCCACCGACATGCCCGGCCGGAGCCGGTCGAACAGCGGGTCGTTGCGGTCGATCGCGATCCGCACCGGGATACGCTGCGCCACCTTCACGAAGTTGCCGGTGGCATTGTCGGGCCGGATCACGGTGAACTCGTTGGCGGCGGCCGGCGCGATGCGCTCGACCCGGCCGTGCAGTTCGGCGCGGGCGAGCGCATCGACGCGGATGGTCGCCGGCTGGCCGGGCGCCATGCGCGCGGTCTGCGCTTCCATGAAATTGGCCATCACCCACACGGTCGGCGGCACCAGGAACACCAGCTGCGTGCCCGCGGTGACATACTGCCCCAGCCGCACGCCTACCTCACCCAGTCGCCCGTCCTGGGGCGCGCGGATCACGGTGTTGGCAAGGTCAATCTCGGCGAGGCGCAGCGCCGCGCGCGCACCTTCGACCGCCGCCTCCAGCCCGCCGCGGCCGACCGTCACCGATCGGACCTGTTCCTGCGCGACGCTGCGCTGCGCCTCGGCCTGATGCACGGCGGCTTCCGCCTGGCGCAATGCCGCGAGCGTCTGGTCGCGCTCGCGCAGCGACACCGATCCCTCGTCCACCAGTTCGGCGACGCGCCGCATGTCCGCCTGGGCACGGGCGAGCTGGGCGCGCGCATTCTCGACCGCCGCGGCCTGGCCGCCCAGCGTCGCCTGGCTCGACCGCTGGCTCTGGGCGGAGTTGCTGAGCGTCGCGACCTGGGTGGCGAGCTGCGCGCGCGCCTGCTCCACCCGCTGGCGATAGATGCGGTCGTCGATCCGCGCGAGCACCTGTCCCTTCTTCACCACCTCGAAGTCGCGGACGGCCACCTCGGTGATATAGCCGTTGACCTGGGGCGCGATCACCGTCGTCTGCCCGCGGACATAGGCATTGTCCGTTTCTTGGAACGCCGTGGTGAAGGGCGGCAGGCCCCAGGCGTAGAGTGCCAGCAGCACGCCCGCGACCAGCATCGCGATGAAGCCGATCGTGGCGCGCAGGCTGCCGCGTGGCGGTGCCCAGCCGCGGGAGGGGGCCGGCGCGGGAGCGGCAGCCGCGTCGGCCTGCGGCTGGACCTCGATCGGATCCTTGAGCCGCTCGTGCGGCTCCGGGGCGGGGGGG